>JBEEMU010000290.1:0-4990 GCA_041192485.1 Bacteroidota bacterium
CATTATTTTGGGTACACAATTATTTATTGGCGGCTTTTTAGCCGAGCTTATTTCACGCTCAAGTAGCGATAGAAACCATTATTTGGTAGAAAAAACAATTTAAAATTTAAAAAATGATGAATCGTATAAAAATCCAAAACTTTGGCCCTATTCAGGCAGGTTATCAAGAAAATGGTGGCTTTATGGAAGTGTGCAAAGTAACGGTCTTTATAGGGAATCAGGGGAGCGGAAAAAGTACGGTTGCAAAAGTAATAGCAACGTTAAGTTGGATAGAAAAAGCGATGGTAAAGGGCGTTTTAAGCGAAAACGAACTAAACTCTTCGCCCAATCATTTTGTAAAACAATTAAGCTATCAGCGAATTTCGAGTTACCTCAAAGATGATACAGTCATCGAATATTGCGGCAATGCTTTTTTATTTATTTATGAAAATGGCCATTTTACAGCTAAAAAAACAAATAAAAACGGCTATTTACTACCTAAAATTATGTATATACCCGCCGAAAGGAATTTTTTGAGTGTGGTTGACCGCCCCGATAAATTGAAAAATTTGCCAGCCGCTCTTTACACCTTTAACGACGAGTATGATGCTGCAAAGCGACTATATGCAAAAGGCATTGAATTGCCTATAAATAATGTACATTTTGAATATGACAAACTAAATCAGCTGGCTCATATTGTCAGTGCAAAGACGCGCTACAAACTGCGCTTGTCGGAAGCGTCAAGCGGTTTCCAATCAACCGTTCCGCTGTTTTTAGTAACTAAATACTTATCAGATAGTTTACAACGTGAACAAAGTCAAGGTATTAAAGAAAATTCGCTCGAAGAAGAAAAGAAATTGGAAAAAGAAATAAAAAGCATTTTGATGGACACTCAGATAACGACGGAGGTTCGGCAGGCTTATTTACGACACCTTAGTGCGAAACGAAAACCCGTTTGCTTCCTTAATATTGTGGAAGAACCTGAACAAAACTTGTTTCCTATTTCTCAAAAAAACATATTGAATGAATTATTGAAATACGCTAATGCTACCGATGCCAATATGCTCATACTAACCACACACAGTCCTTATATCATCAATTTCCTAAGTATTGCTATTCAAGGAGCTTATTTAAAGCAAAAAATTGACAATTCGTACGGTCAAAAGGCGTTTTTAGAAAAAATAAATGCAATTATTCCGCTCGAATCGGTTGTTAAAGCCGCCGATACTGTTATTTATGAATTAGATGAAAATACGGGCTCTATAAAAAAATTGGAAACTTACGCAGGCATTCCGTCCGACAAAAATTATTTGAACAATATCTTACACGAAGGCAATTTGTTATTTGATTCACTTTTAGAAATAGAAGAATTGCTATGATAGATTTTTTCAAAATAGATTGCCAACAGCCTTCAATAAACCAATCATTATTTGGCTTATGCGACGATGGGCTTGGCGCAAAAGCATACACGGACTTGGTTGATTCAAATAAATGGATTGACAACGAATTAAATCTGCGATTTTTCAGAACGTATGGTTTTAGAATAGACTTGCAAGCAACGATTATTATTGTTTAAATATTCAATTTAAAATTTAAAAAATGAAAAAAAATATTTTTTTAGCACCTCTTTTAGCTATTCTTTTAATAAGCCTTCCCACAATTTTACTGTCGAGCTGTGCCGGAACGAATGGCTTGGCGAAAGCGAAACCAAAAAGTTCGTGCAATTGTCCGCATTTTTAATTTAAAAATATGTTTTCTTTAAAATCCAGCATTTTTTTGCCGTTCTGTGCATGGCTTGCCACTTTATTTTTGGCGAGTAAGCACCTGCTGCAAAATAAACACGGTTATCATTACCCCAGAGCACCCTATTTAACAGGGTTCAATGCGGGGAGGATTTATATACTACTACTACTATTTAATAATGCCGCTTTCGCGCAAAAAACAAGCCCCGACCTGTTAAAAGCAACCGAATTGTTTGATAAGGGCCAAGCGCAGTATCATGCCAACGACTTGAAAACCGCAATCAAAACCTTTGATAAAGTCATCGCTTTAAAGGCAGATTATTGGCAGGCTTATTATAATAAAGCCTTGATTTATACGATGCAAAAAGATTGGAATAGTGCGATTGCAGCCTTTCAATTAGCGTGTCAGTATAACCCGAAAGACGCAACAATGTGGTATAACAAAGGCGTTTTAGAAGCCAAAAGCAAACAGGCGGAAGCCGCAGTAGCCTCGTTTACGAAAGCTATTGCGCTAAAAAAAGGCTATGCCGAAGCGTTCGGAAACCGCGCTGAAATGTATAGAATGTTGAAAAAAAACAAAGAAGCTCTTGCTGATACCGACAGTGCAATCGCTGCAAACGGCTGCCTCAATCAAGTGTATCATACGCGAGCAATGGTCTTGATTGAGCAGAAAAAGACAAAAGAGGCTCTCGTGCAGCTCAATGAAATTTGCAGCCGCGAACCCGCCGATATGCAGCCATACATGGAGCGCGGCGTATTGTTGTTAGAATTAGGAAAATTCAAAGAGTGTATCGAAGATTTTTCAAAAGTACTCTTTCTGCGGCCCGAATTTTCCGATGCCTTCATCGCCCGCGGCAAAGCGCGAATGGGCTTGAAAAAAGAAGAGGCAGCTTGTAGCGACTGGACTCGCGCCGCCGAACTCAACAATCCAGAAGCCGAAACCTTAATGAAGGAGTTTTGCACGGATTAAATAATAGACTACTAAGCATATTGTCCTAAATCATATTCCCTACGCCCTACTAAGTAGTAGTATATAAATAATTGCCACTTAAACCGGGAAAAATAGGGCGTTTTGGGGTAAGGGGTAACGCAAAAAATAACCTCCCCATTTTACTCGTATTTTGCAGCAATACTGCGTTGTTCAAAACGTAACGTAGCGCTGCTACGCCCCGTTTCTCTCGCCTTGTCTTGCCACAAAATTCTTCGGAAAATTTGGACAGGCTATCTTATTGCCTCACCCCTAATGATAACCGTGTTTATTTTGCTGTATGCACTTACTTCTTCACAGTTCCTATTTTCATAGTTCTTTCTTAATATAAAAATATTGTTTTCTTTAATAAAATATTTGCGCCCCTATCGAATGGGCGTTTTTTTATGCGCGGTATTTAATGTGCTGACAGTGGTTTTTTCTACCGTGTCAATTTCCATGTTACTGCCCTTTTTCAACATTCTTTTCGACCAGCAAAAGCCAATAATTGCACCGCCGCCTGCGTTAGAGTTTAATTTAAATTCGGTTTTAGCCCACTTAAATTTTGGTTTTAGCGAGCTTATTCGCACCGAAGGCAAGCAAGCGGCATTATTAGCCGTTTGTATTGCTATTGTCATTATGTTTTTTTTAAAAAACTTGACGCGCTATTTGGCTTTATTTTTCATTTCGCCAGTAAGAACAGGCATTGAGCGCGATATTAGAGAGGGCATTTTCAATAAAGTATTGAACTTGCCGCTTGCTTACTACACCGAACAACGCAAAGGCGACCTCATTGCCCGCATGACTGCCGATGTGCAAGAGGTGCAATGGAGTATTTTGAATGTGATAGAAATTATCGTGCGCGAACCCTTGATGATAGTCATCACGCTATTCGCGCTTATTTATATCAATCCGCTGATGACTTTATTTGTACTCGTTTTATTGTTTTTTACAGGCTTAGTTATTGGCGGCGCAGGCAGAAGTTTGCGTAAGCAAAGTGCCGATGCACAGTCGCATTTAGGCATTCTGATTTCGAGAATGGACGAAACGCTTGGCGGACTGCGTATTATAAAAGGGTTCAATGCCGATGCACATCAACGCGCGCTTTTTGCGACCGAAAATAGCGAATACCGCAAAATGGTCGTCCGTATTTTGCGCCGTCGCGATGCCGCTTCGCCACTTTCCGAATTTTTGGGCGTTTCTGTTTTCGTGGTTTTGCTGTATTTTGGGGCGCAAATTGTGTTTAGCGGTGCCTTAGCAGCCACTACGTTTATCGTTTATTTAGGGCTTTTTTACCAAATCATCGACCCTGCAAAATCTTTTTCAACAGCCATCTTTAATATTAAAAAAGGCTTGGCCGCCAAGGAGCGCATCGAGGAAATTTTAGACGCGCAAGAAACCATCAAAGACCCCGAAAACCCCGAAGAAATAAGCGATTTGACAACCGAAATTACCTTTAAAAACGTCGGCTTTCAATATAATGACGAGCGCACTATTTTACAAAATATCAATTTAATAGTTCCGAAAGGTAAAAATATCGCCTTAGTAGGTGCGTCGGGCGCAGGAAAAAGCACGTTAGCCGATTTGCTCCCGCGTTTCTACGACCCTACAAGCGGCGAAGTATTGATTGATGGTATTAATATTAAAAATTTGCGCTTGACGGATTTGCGCAATCTGCTCGGCATTGTTTCGCAAGAGGCTATTTTATTTAATGATACGATTTTTAATAATATCGTTTTCGGGCAAAAAAACGTCACACAAACGCAGGTTGAAGACGCTGCACACGCCGCAAATGCCCACGAATTTATTTTAAACACCGAAAACGGCTATGAAACGCGCATCGGCGACCGAGGCACAAAACTAAGCGGCGGACAGCGGCAACGCATCACGATTGCGCGGGCTTTGCTCAAAAATCCCGCTATTTTGATTCTCGACGAGGCCACCTCTGCGCTTGACAGCGAAAGCGAACGCCTCGTACAGGACGCTTTGCTGAAACTGATGAAAAACAGAACAGCCCTTATTATTGCCCATCGCCTTAGCACGATTCAACACGCCGACGAAATTATCGTGCTAAATGAAGGTTGCATTATAGAACGCGGAACGCACGACGAACTTTTCCGACAAAACGGCGCGTACAAACGCTTAGTAGAGTTGCAAGGTTTGTAATGAAAACGGGAGCAAAACCTCTACTGGTTTTGCTCCCGTTTTTTTGCCCTATTTTTACTTTTTCTTCATACTCGCCGCCGCTTTTGTAATATTCGCTCGAATACCAAAATTATAGACAAAGCCCTCTTGCGGTGCC
>JBEEMU010000291.1:0-4784 GCA_041192485.1 Bacteroidota bacterium
GAAGAGGAAGGTGTTATAAACAAGTTATAAAAAGATTATTGGAAAGTAGGGAAGTAGATTATACCAGGCCTTATTCTACGGTAATTGCCGCCATTTCCATTGCATCTTCTTTTCCGCTGAAAAAGATGGCATAAACCTCTATTCCTAAGCCTACTAAAATGACGATAGGCGATAGGGTGATATGCGTGAAGGAGTAGATTAGGCTTTCGTCCCAAGTATTTTGGTCGGGCATATTTCCGCCAATCATGAGGATAAAGCCCAAAACGACAAGTCCGATGCCGATGAGCATCAAGCGATAGTTTTCGCGGCCAAAAAGCATTTCGCTGCTTGCTACTTCAAAAGAGGGTCTTGCTGCTTCGCGCTGTTGTACTACCTCCGTTTGCGAGGTGGTTGGGTTTAATTTTTTTGCCATGATTTTTTTAAAAATTGATGGGGCAAAGGTACGAAAAATAGTGTAAAAAATACCTTTTTAGGTATAATCTTCTACTATTTGTTGTTTTTTGTGCTAACGATGCGCAAAGGGGCTGTTGCAGGCACTAATCCTGCTTTTAAAACAATACGCTGTCCGCGTTCAGATGCCAAAAAAGCGGCGAAACCAGAGCCTAAGCCCATACGCGCTTCGCGGCAAATGCTGTAAACATTGCGCCGAAGCGGGTAGTATTTCCGTGCAATATCGGCTTGAAACGGGTACCAATGCACGGCATAGCCCGTATGCCCTTGTTCGGCGGTGATGCCCACGGTGTTTATTTTTCTTAAAAAAGACAAATGCGTTTCGTCTTCTTGGTCGCTAATCCAATTGATGCCGATAAAACCGATGGCATTTGGCGTTTTGGCAACGTGTTCGATGACTTCGGCGTTTGTTTTTGTTGCAAAAACGCGGTCTTTTGGCAATTCTGCCCCTTTATTGAGCGTATCTTGCACGAAACGCACGGTGCTGCTATTCGGATTGTCAAAAACAATTTGAATCTTGCCCGAATGTTTGCCATTAACTTGGCTCCAGTCGGAAATTTTGCCCATCGTAATGTCGCGCAACTGCTCATAGGTCATGGCGGTATCGCGGTTATTCGGATTGACAATAACCGCAACTCCGTCGGTTGCAATATGTAGGGCGCGAACATGATGATAGCCTTGCGAGGCAAAGGCATCGCGCTCTTTTTGCGTTAGGTCGCGGGTGACAATCGCGCTGCGCACACTGTCTCTGAGCAGCAAATTGATGGCTTCCGCTTCGCTTCCTATTATCGGCGTAATATGTGCATCTTTGTAGGTGGCATGAAAAACCATGAGTTGCGAATCGATGATTGGCGCAAGCGTTTCATCTACGGCAATCTTGATATTGCCAAAGGTAGCGCCGTCGGTTCCGCCGCGTATTTGATTTTTATCGCACGATGAAAATAGAAAAACGGCACTAAGTAGGATTGGAATGATTATTTTATTCATTGTCTATTTTTTATGGTTAACATTTTTTTCATTAATGCGAGCTGTTTATTATCCGTTTCTGTCATATCTATTAAGGCATAACTCTCTATCTTGGCTGCTTGGACTTCTTTTAGCACTTGTATTATGGTCATGTAATTTGCGTGTTTCGTTATCTGACTGATTACCAATTATTTGGGTGATATCTTTTGGGCGATAATACGTTTAAACCGTAAATCTCCTAAACATCTGCCAAAATCCTATGCTTCATCTTCGCTTTCCGCCTCTTTGTATAGCTGATAATTGCGATAAGCTCGCCAAATGCGGAATAAACCATAAGCAAAAATGCCGATGCCAAACACAAGGCGATAGGCGAGTGGCATTTCGTCTAATTTGGCGATATGCCAGTTTTCGGGAGTCCAAATATTCCAAAAAATGACGATACAACCTAATAGGAAGTAGCAGAGCGAGATGAGTATGTGGAAAATGATGGTTGTTAAAAGACGGACATTCATAAGTAAGTAGTAGTATATAAATAATTTCCCACCTAAACCCTGTAAAATAGGGTGTTTTGGGGTAATGATAATCATGTTTATTTTGCTGTAGGCGCTTGACTTTTTAAAATTTGTAAATTTTGTATCAAAATTAAGGCAGAGAAAGGGCTATCTATCGTCCTTTTGACTATTAGATGTACCTTTGAGCGTTTTTGGTGTGCAAATGTACGAAAATATTTTTCAGATGAATTTATTATTTACAATTTTAGCAATTCCTTGCTTTTTTTTACCAACAGCAGGCGGCATTTTTGACCGAGGTTTCAAGGGTTTCACGCTCGAACATCTGTTTGTGTTGCTCTTTTTTGCAAGCGTAGGGCTGGGCGTTATCCGCTATGCGCAACGGAGTTTTACTGACTTAGAGCAGCGTTGGCAGTTTGGCAAGCTCCTTTCGTGGGCTATTTTCGGCGTGTATATGGCTTGGACGGCCCTACATCTTGCCTTGGGCAACTATCAACTGCACGAAGATTTGCCGTTGCACCTCTGCAATTTTTGCGCCGTGACGCTGCCGATTGTGTTTTATACGCGAAACAATATCTTATTGCAATTTTATTTTTACTTGGTTACGGCAGCTACAACACAGGCGATAATTACGCCGCATTTAGATAATGGTTTTCCGCACTACACGTTTATAAAATACTGGACGGTGCATTGCGGTTTGGTTATTTCGATGTTGTATGCTGTCTATGTGCTCGATTTTCGCCCTACATTTCGGGGTATTGGTATCGCGCTTATCGGCACACAAGTGTACCTTGCTTTTTTATGGTTGATGAATAGCTTGCTTGGCGCAAATTTCGGCTATATTATGAAAAAACCGCCCGTAGCTTCCATTTTAGATTTGATGGGTGAGCATTATATATTGGTCAGTGAGGGCGTAGGCACCGTGCTTTTCCTTGTTTTTTGGCTTGCTTTTAGGCGAACGGATAAATAAGTGTAACTGTTTAGGTGTAATAAGTTTTCGAACTATATAAGTAACTCACCTTACGCTCGACCGTCTAAATCGCGTAGCGGTGACCGATATTGTTGCATTCAGTTTTATTCCCTTTTGATTGATACGTTGAAAAGTTAAGCTGATTGTAAATTGAAGCACATAAGGCGCATAAGGTTACATAAGCCTATTTTTTTATGGTATTCAATATAAAATCTTATGTGACAAACCTTCTTATGTGGTTCTTGGTGCCTTATGTGGTTCAAAATAGTTTCTTATGTGTTTTAATCTAAGTAATATAAGATTCACATTTTCAAGTAATTACCCACTTCCTACCCCCTATTTCCTACCGCCTATTTTCTAAATCTTGCCATTAACTTGACGGTTTCAAAATCAACAACGCCTATCAATTGATTTTCATAGACGACAGGAAGCATCGGGAAATTGCCCGTTTTCATTCGATTATAGGCCGTTTCTACGGAGTCTATTGGTGTTAAAGGCTCGAAATTTATGAGAACAAAATCGCGAATTTCGGCGTTTGTGAGCTTGCTTTTATAGGCTTCTTCGAGGGCTTCTTGCGAGAGAATGCCGCAAATTTTGCCGTCGGGCGTTCCTATCAAAAAATCGCGCTCGGTGCCTTTGAATAGGAAATCGACGGCTTTTTGAATCGGGTCGTTATAAAGTAGAAAAGTGAATTTAACGCGCATCACATCTAAAACACGTTGTGCGGCAAAACCATGCGTGTGTTGCTCCATCGCATATTCGTGTTTTGCCCCGATGTAGATAAAAATGCCGATGAGGGCTAAAAACGGCGAAGTTGGTATGCTTATTTCGGTTTGCCACACGGCGTTTGATATTTCTGCCCAAATGCTCCATAAACCGATGCCTACAAAAATCATCGCGAAAATGCGCCCGATCCACATCGCGATAAACGTTGCGCGTAAGCGATTCGTTATCAGGGCGATAGATGCTCTTAATACGCGGCCTCCGTCCATCGGAAAAGCGGGTATCATGTTGAAGGCTACTAAAAAAACATTGATTACTAATAATGATGCCGTAAAGTCGCTTTGCCAAGTATTGTTTATAAAGACGTTTAAATTATTGAAAAAAAACATTTTTACAAAGATAATTGCTGCAATAACCAAATTGACAGCAGGGCCTGCAACCGCAACAACTAATTCATGGAGGGGTTTTTGTGGAATACCATTTAATTGCGCTACGCCGCCAATCGGGTACATAATAATATCGCGTGTGCCTATTCCGTAGTGTCTTGCAGCGAAAGCGTGGCCTAATTCGTGCAGAATAACACAAGTAAATATGCTTAAAACAAACGCAATACTCACTAAAACGCCCTGCCAGTTACTGCCTTCTTCTACGCTGCGATAGGCTGTGTAGCAAAGAATTAGTAGGAATGACCAGTGTATATAAATCGGAATACCCGATACAACTGCAATGCGTAGTTTTTGGTTCATAATAGATTGTCAACAGAGAGTTTAGGGTTGGCATTTTGGATAAGCTTCCTTACACACTTCCTCTATTTATTCCGCGCCAAACCGACATCAGTAAGCGGAAAAAGAGAGCTACATTGGCTAAAAACGCACCCGTCACTACTAAAATATATTCTGCACGAATGTAATTGATTATTGAAACTAATTCGACTTCGGGCTTATCGCTACGCATCAAGTGGAGCAAACCGTCGGGCAGTTCGGAGTCGGAAAATTGCAGAAATTCGCGATTTTGATACATCAACCACATTCCTAAGGGGAAGGATAGCAGTATCAAGGCCATTTTTACGATAAAAATATGCGAAAACCAGCTATATTTTAGTAGGAAAATATAACGGATATACGTTAAAAATAAAACAATACAAATGACATTGCTTTCTAAAAAGG
>JBEEMU010000292.1:0-2742 GCA_041192485.1 Bacteroidota bacterium
TACCTAGTAACTGCTTTGCTGTATCGAAACGACTGATTACTTTTGATTTTGCGTTTGTAGATGTTTTTATAGCGTCTAAAAAGGTGCTGTCTTGTAGCAAAACATTGAAATTTTGGGTAATTCTGTCTTTATTTTTGATTAAAAAATCGTCAGTTTCGGTAGAAAAAAAGTAGCAAACAGTTTCGAATAAAGAAAAATTTATTGCGCCGCGCCCATAATTAGCGGTAGAAGGTGCAGTAGTAGTGGGCAAACGAAAGTTTTTTGTTCCGAAGAACTCAAAGGTTAAACGCATTACACGTTCAAAATCAGTTTTCAGATGGACTATTTCACTATCAGGGAAATCATTGATTTTTTGCATTCCTTTCTCTACAAAATCACTCATATCGCCTGTATAATCTTTTTTGTAATCAAACCACCGAAATGATAAATAGCGTAAAATAATTTCTTGGTCTTTCATTCTAACAGCACTAACTCCGTTGTCCGTCGCCTTTTGAAACCCATACCTTTCTGCTTGTGCTAATTCTTTCAACAAAATAGTTGCCTTTCCTTCAAAAATCGAATTGCGAACCTCTTGTTTGTTAAGTGGCGTTCCTCCTGTATTAATTCGGTCAAATAATTCATATACAATACTTATAGGAACTGATGGCTTTAAAATATATAAAAACAATTGTTTGTCTTCTATTTTTGCTTGGTAAGCATTAGGCAATTCTCCAAAATATTTATCTTTCAAATCGGGTAATTTATCTAGACTTTTTAACGCAAATTTGCCTGTTGTAAATTCAATAAGTGTATTTGTACGTTGTAAACCATCTATGATAACAAATGAACCATCTACTTTTTGGTTTAAGTAGATGGGCGGAAGAGGGAAATTTAACACGATAGACTCTATAAAACGGATTTTTTGGTAGGGTGTCCAGACTAAGTTCCGCTGATAATCGGGGTTTATTTTTAGTAATCCACGTTTATAACGACGCATATATTCATAGATAGATACTTTTTCTTCCCTAATATCTATATCTGCTTTTGTTGGGTCGTAGGGGAATGGCTTTTTATCTGTATCTGTTTCTTGAACTGCTGTGTCTTCATCGAATTCGATGACAGCAGGTATTTTATCAAGCATCAAAATTGCTTCTTGCATAATTTCAGATAGTTATTTATTTATAGAAATAAGTAGTACTATATAAAAGTAATCGCCCTATTGCCCCTGTTAAATAAGGCGTTCTGGGTTAATGATAACCGTGTTTATTTTGCCGTGCGCCCCTGCTTCACAGAAGGGTTAGTTTACCTTTAAACCTTGCAAGTTTTTTAAGAAACCTGTAAGGTTTAAGGTAAAAAACGGGCTTTTTCGGCACTAAATAGCCGCCTTTTGAGTAAACTAATCATCTAAGCCCTACCTCCCTTTGAGCAATTCTCTCGAAATAACGATTTTCTGGATTTCCGATGTTCCTTCGCCGATAGTGCAGAGCTTAGAATCGCGGAAGAACTTTTCTACGGGAAAATCTTTGGTATAGCCGTAGCCGCCAAAAACCTGAACGGCATCGGTCGCTACTTCCACGCAAATTTCCGAAGCATAATATTTGGCTTCGGCGGCGATGCGCGTCATGTATTTATGCTGATTTTTGAGGTGTGCGGCGTGGCGAGTGAGCAGTTCGGCGGCATCAATTTTGGTTGCCATATCGGCTAATTTGAAGGCGATTGCTTGGAAATTGGCGATAGGTTGCCCGAATTGTTCGCGCTCTTTGGCATATTTGACAGATGCTTCATACGCGCCTTTCGCAATGCCGATAGAGAGCGCGGCGATGCTGATACGTCCGCCGTCTAATATTTTCATGGCTTGCACAAAGCCGTCGCCTTCATTGCCTAATAGCTGCGATTTGTGTATGCGGCAATTATCAAAAATAAGTTCGGCGGTTTCGCTTGCTCTCATGCCTAACTTATTTTCTTTTTTGCCCGATGTAAAGCCAGGCGTGCCGCGCTCAATGATGAAGGCCGACATACCATGCGAATCTAATAGCTCGCCAGTACGCACAATAAGAACGGCTACATCGCCCGATTTCCCGTGTGTAATCCAGTTTTTAGTGCCGTTAATGACATAATAATCGCCGTCGCGCTCGGCCACGCATTTCATTCTGCCAGCATCGCTGCCCGTGTTAGCTTCGGTTAGGCCCCACGCGCCGATAAATTTGCCTGCGGCTAAAGACGGGAGGTATTTGCGTTTTTGCTCTTCGTTGCCAAATTGCAAAATATGCCCCGTACACAGCGAGTTGTGCGCCGCAACCGATAAGCCTATCGAGCCGCAAACTTTGGCTATTTCGCTAATAACCGTGATATATTCTTGATAGCCAAGCCCTGCGCCGCCGTATTCTTCGGGGACAAGTACGCCTGCAAAGCCCATTTCGCCTAATTTCGGAAAAATATCCGCAGGGAAATGTTGTGCTTCGTCCCATTCCATGATATAAGGGCGGATATGCGTTTCCGCAAATTGTTTGGCCGACTCTGCAATGAGTTGTAAATTATCGTCTGTGTCTGAAAACATTGTTTTGGATATAAATGTGATTAATGAAAATAAGTGCCTGCGGCAACGGTACGATTAGTACAGCTTTTTACTATTATGACTGGCAAAGGTAGTGTTTTTTATTGATACAAAATGGAAAAACATTAATTTAATTTTTCACATCTAGGGCATCGCGCAACGCATTGCCAATGATATAAAATGCTAAAACGACTAAAACAATGGCGAGA
>JBEEMU010000293.1:0-4108 GCA_041192485.1 Bacteroidota bacterium
GCAAACGGCATATATTATGTATCTTTATACGATGAAAACGGGCTTGTTTATAGCCGCAAGCTTGTGGTGCAACACGAGTAATGCTGCTGGGATAGTGGATTTCTGTCCACGCAACGCGCCAAGCTGTACACAGTCTGCCGAAGAAAGTAAAGCGATAGAAATAGTCGAATTAAAAATGACTTACTTAGAAGGGGTTGCCTTTTTGTTTTCTTCGCCCAACAACTGTTTTCTTTGCCCCAACAACTGTTTCGACCGTTTCAACACCTGTTTTGGCCGACTCACGAAGGGCGAAAAGATAAGGTGGATAGTTCCACACACTCCTGCTACGAGGTGTATAACGGACTTTAACCGTCAAGAAATTATACTTGTTGGGCGCACAAAAAAAACTGCTCTTTACCAATATGGTAAAGAGCGGTTTTAGCAGTAAAAACGTTAATCTTCTTCGGGCGGAAACCTTGTGATTATTTGCTTCATTGCTCGCTCGGAAGCGAGCTGTTCGGCTGATTTTTTGGTGAAGTCTTCGGCTGTTGCCCACTGTTCGCCGTCGATTAGAACGGCTACGCGGAAGCGGTCGCGATTGTCATATTTAAAACGGGCTAATAGGTCGTAAGACACCGTTTTTCTGTTTTTCTGACACCATTCCAAGAGCTGCGACTTGTAATTATCGTCTTGGTCTTCCAGTTCATGCAAATCAACGTAGCTGCGTAAGAGGTTGTTGATGATGAATTTTTTGGTGAGATAATAGCCTGTATCTAAATAAATGGCACCAATTAGGGCTTCTAATGCGTTGCCAAGCATGGTGTTTGAAATAGACGAAGCGCCTTGCTCTTCCAAAAAAATGCCCAGGTCCATTTTGTCGCCCACTTCATTCATCATCTTTCGATTCACGATTTTCGAGCGCATCTTGGTCAAAAAACCTTCGTCGCGGTTCATGTATTTCCGAAAGAGATACTCGGCGATGATAGTGCCGAGTACAGCATCGCCCAAATACTCTAACCGCTCATTCGACTGCGCTCCTGAATAGACTGGGGGGTTCGGGTCGTTTTGATTGCGGTGCGAGAAGGCGAGTTTATAAAACGAAAGATGGGCAGGCACAAAACCAAGCAAGGTGGTCATGCGGCGAGCAAATTCTTTGTCGGGTGAAAGATAGTAATTATAAAATTTTCGTATAGCGTTGAACATTAAATTTTCTTGAAAACGACCGAGGCATTATGTCCGCCAAATCCAAATGTATTGCTTATTGCGGCACGGATTGGTCGGCTTTGCGCGGTATTAAACGTAAGATTTAGTTTGGGGTCGATGCTTTCGTCATCGGTAAAGTGATTGATAGTGGGTGGTGCGATATTGTGTTGGAGTGCCATGATGGTCGCAACCGCTTCGATGGCTCCTGCGCCGCCGAGCAAGTGTCCAGTCATCGACTTCGTTGAGCTGATGTTCATCGTATAGGCGTGTTCGCCAAACACTTGCTGCACACAGCGCAATTCGCCGCTATCGCCGAGCGGCGTAGAGGTGCCATGCACATTGAGGTAATCTATTTCGTCGGCTTGCATATTCGCATCTTCGAGTGCAAGTTCCATCACCCGTTTGATGCCGAGTCCTTCGGGGTGCGGAGCGGTCATGTGGTAGGCATCGGCAGTCATGCCGCCGCCCATTACTTCGCAGTAAATTTTTGCGCCACGCGCTATGGCGTGTTCGTATTCTTCTAGAATAAGAATGGCACCGCCCTCGCCCAGAACAAAACCGTCGCGCGCTTTATCGAAGGGGCGCGAAGCCGTTTCGCAGTCGTCGTTGCGCTCCGACATGGCTTTCATGGCGGTAAAGCCGCCTACTGCGGTTGCGGTAATTGCTGCTTCCGAGCCGCCGCTTACAATGACATTTGCTTTGCCCAAACGGATATAGTTGAAGGCATCGATGAGGGCATTAGTAGCCGAGGCGCAGGCCGAAACGCAGGAATAATTGGGGCCACAAAAGCCATATTTTATCGAAATCATGCCTGGCGCAATGTCAATAATCATTTTAGGGATTAAAAACGGGCTGTAACGCGGTGTGCCATCGCCCTTTGCAAAAGCACTTATTTCTTGTTCAAGGGTTGCCAAGCCGCCAATTCCCGCGCCCATAATGACACCAATGCGCTCTTTATTTACTGTTTCGAGGTTCAGTCCAGAGTCTTTCAAGGCTTCGTCGCAGGCGTATAAGGCAAATTGCGTAAAGCGGTCGAGTCGGCGCACCTCTTTTTTATCGATGACTGTTTCGGGCTGAAAGTTTTTAACCTCACAGGCGAAGCGCGTTTTAAATTTTGAAGCATCAAAAAGAGTTATCGGTGCAGCACCGCTTTTGCCGGCTACCAAGCCAGCCCAATAATCGGCTACACTATTGCCTAATGGCGTTACGGCTCCTAAGCCAGTCACAACAACACGTTTGAAAGTCATAATGTTTTTAATGAAATTTATTTGTACAGCGCAAAGGTACGATAGTTTTTTTTTAGTAAGGTATTTTTTTACAAATTTAATATTTTTCTAACGGTTTACTTCATTTTCAATATTTTTTGGCTTTCGCTAAACTTACCGTTTGCCGAAAGGCGAATAAAATAAATGCCTTGCTCCAAATTATTACCAAGCTCTATTTGCCCGTTTTGGGCGGTTATTTTTTGGCTTTCAACCAATTCGCCTAATACATTGTAAATATTTAATTGGGCATTTGCATCAAAATCAGTTAAATTGTAGCGAACAATAGTGCTGTTGCCAAACGGATTTGGCTGTATGGTGATAGCGGCAAAATGAGCTGCTTCGTTTTTTGTGGCAACTATTTTGGTCACGCGGAAGTTGTCTAAGGCGGCTTTTACCCAGTGCGGGTTGCCGCGGTCGGCTACACGGAAAGCGATTGTCGTGTTGGCGGTCGGGGTTTGAAAGCTCGCTAAATTTACGGTTTGGTCAAATACCCAAGCACCAGCAGGTGTTGTTGTACTGAAAATGGTATCCGTGCGCAAGCCGTTATCGGCAATTACCCAAAACTTATCGTCGAGGGCGAAAGAGCTGCCCTGTGTTTTTACATCTTGAAACCAGTAATCAAACTTTATTTCAGCGTCTGTGCTGCCGCTCAAATCCATGACAGGGCTTGTAATTTGCGTGGCACACAAGTCCAAATCGTCGGCACCCGGAGAGCCGCCGCCGCCCGTTCCCGTCGTGAAACAAAGGTTGCCGATGTCATTCGGGTCGTCGGCAGCAGGCGTGAATTGTATATTATTTGCGTTTAAATTATCGGGAAGTGTGCGAATCCAAACGCCTTGCCCTTGCAAACAACTGCCGCTTTTTACCCAATTGAAATCCATTGCAAAAGGGTCTTCATAGCCTGCATCTAAGGCAATATTAAGGTTTGTGGTAGCCGCCGTAATTGCTTGTGCTGGCAGCGATTTTACTTTATACCCCCATTTTCCAGCCAAAACAGTGTAAGTACCCGCTGTGATGCAATCAAAATGGAATAATCCGTTGGCATCAGAAGTAACGGTTGTCGTACCGTTGGCATTCGATAATATCACTTTCACATTGGCAATTGGTGTGTTCGTGGCTATATTTTTAGCTATTCCTGCAAGCGTAAACGAATTAGCGGCCACCAGCTGCACATTCAAGGTTGTTTGTAGGCCTGTTGTCAGCGTAACGGTTTGCGTAATCGTGGGAAGTCCTGCTTTTTCAAAGGTAACGGTATAAGTACCTGGAAGTGCGTAGCCTGTTTTATAAACGCCTGTTATTTGCGACGTATTGCCTGCAACGCCTACGCCATTCGCCTTGATGGTCACGGTTACGCCATTCATCGGCGCACCCGAACAATCGGTTACATTGCCCACGAGCCAGCAAGCGCGTTGATAGGTAGGCTGCATGACGTAAAAGCCTTCGTTGATGTCGGCCGCATAAATTGCGCCGCTTGGCGCGTAGGGATACACCGCCCAAACGCCCTCAAACGGGGTACTTGTAATGGGGGCGGGGTGTGTGTCAAAATTTGCTATTTCTACCACGTTGTCGGGGTAGGTAACATCTACGATTGTCACGCCGTCGGTATAACTTGCAATGGCCATGTAATTATTGGCTAGACCATACACATTATGAAAAATAAC
>JBEEMU010000294.1:0-2796 GCA_041192485.1 Bacteroidota bacterium
TCGGAAGAGCCACGTCGCTCGTTTACCTGCACTAAGTGCCAACCAAATTGCGTTTTAACGGTATAAAATTTGCCTATTTCGGCTTTTAAGAAAATAAGGTCGTTGAAAGGGCGAACCATTCCGCCGTAAGCGGTAAAACCTAAATCGCCTCCTTTGTCTTTCGTGGCATCGGTACCAAATTTACGCGCCAGCGAGTCAAACGGTACAGTGCCGCTTTCTACCACACTTTTCAAACTATCTACCTTGGCTTTCGCCGATTTATCGTCCATTCCTTCCTTTACAGGAATTAAGATGTGGCGCGAACGAACCGAATCAACAAGCGTTTGACGGAACGTAATTTTAGCCAAGCGGAATTTATCGTTTTCGATATACGGGCCAATCACCGAACGAACGGGCATTTTGAAGGCTGTGTCTTTTAAAGAAGGCGGCAATTGCTCTTTTTTAAAGAACATACCGTTATAAGCACCATAATTATCGGCGAAATAAATAGAATCTGCTTTGATATCGGCGGCGGCGTGTAAACCTGCGGCATGGGCATCTATTTTGGTACGCGCTGCGGCCGAATCTGTTGAAGATGGTGCAACTGCAAGCATAGCAAAGCCAATGGTGCGCGTTTCTTCTTCGTTCGTGTATAACTTAGAATGTGCCTTGATATAGTCGCCTAATTCGGCATCAGTCACAGGAACTTCTGCATCTTTTACGGAAGCAAACGGGACTGGCACAAATTTGAAATCGATAGGCTGGGTGCGTTGCTGCTCCATTTCGAGCATCCATTTCGGCGTATAAATGCTTTTTTGAACACAAGCAATTAGTTTTTGCGTCATTGCGCCGCTAATTGCTTGGTCTTCCAAGCCTTTCACATCGATTTTGAAGTATTTGCCGATGTCTTTTTTATTTGTTTTATACAATTGCGCAAATTGTCCAAATTCTTGGTACAATTGGCCTGTTTGCGGATTCGAGAACACCCGTTGTACCGCAGGACTCATATTCATGCCTGTCATCAAGTCTTCCAGTTCGGTTTTGCCGATACCTAAGCCCATCCGTTCTGCGGCATTGTGCATCAACGTAGTTTGCACCAAATATTCCCAAAGGCTGTTCGTTTGCTCGAAACGGCTCATTTGATTTTGATTTTTGAAGAGTTCGTCTTGCAAGTTCGTAAACTCTTGACGAGACACTTCACGACCGTCAATTTCGCCGATAGTGTCGCTATGCCCGAATATTCCGGTACGCGAATTTATAGCGTCCATGAGCAAAAAGCCGCCCATGCCTAAGCCAACCATGACAACGATAATCCAACTATTGTTGCGGATTCTAGTAATAATACTCATTGGTGTATTTGAAAAATGTAAAAATGAATTTAAAAAAAATGGGTTGAAAAACGTGTTGAAAAAACGAGTTGAAAAACGAATTGAAAAACGTGTTGAAAAACGAGTTGAAAAACGAGTTGAAAAACGAGTTTAAGAAATAGTTTGCTTTGCAAATAGGTAAAAATTAGTGCCTACCTTCAAAACAGCCGCAAAGATGCGATTTTTTTTTGGTTTAACCAAAACATTTCAAAAACATTTTCTAAAACTGCCTTATTTTTATAGAAAAATGATAGAAATCGGGTTTTAATTGCTTTAATTTTGAAAATGCGGCTCTTATTTCATACTTGCCTAATTTTCCATCTTACCGTCGGAAAGTGTCAGAGAGAATATACTATAGGGCATATTTTGAAGCGAACAAGGAATAAAGAAACGTAATTATTTAGACTCCTAAGTAGCCTTTCAAGTTAATACTGCCAGATTGCGAGGTGCAGCGCACCGAAATATTTGTAGCATTGAAATATACGACCAAGCAGGAAGGTGCAGCGCACGCCAACCTAAAAAACGGAAGAATTAATAGGGCGCAGGAGGTATTTAAACTTCGTTTAAATCGCAGATATAAACAATTATGTTGCGGTAGAGTAGGCGATTTATGCCATTTTTACCGTATCTTTGCGCTTTATTTCACTATAATCCCATATAATTCTACTTTATGGCATATTCAGATTTTACCTTTCAGAAACTCAAAGCGAAGTTCGGGATAGAAGTGAAAAGCATTCATTTTTTCAAGACGCTTGTAGCAACAGTAGAACCTTCGCAACATCTGCTCGCAGACTTGGAAACAGGGCGTGAAATGCCGCTTTACTCGGAAAAAGCAAAATCGGAAGCCTTGATATTTCCGATAATTCGAGAAATAAAACGAGCAAATAAAGGCATTGCCATATTTTCGGGTTACACCTTTAATATCGACTCGAATAGCGAACTCACAGGCGCACCCGATTTTCTGATTTCGGCAAAGCCTGATATCATAGAGCCGAGCTGCCCTGTGTTTTGCCTCATGGAGAGCAAAAACAAAACACCCGACGAAGGCTTTGCTCAATGTGCCGCCGAAATGTATGCTGCGCGACTGTTTAATCAGCAAGCGGGCGAGCCTTATGAAACCATTTACGGTGCAGTCACGAATGCGTTTGAGTGGGTCTTTCTGAAATTAGAAGGCAACACGGTTTAGATAGACATCGACCGCTATTACCTCAACGAATTGCCCCAAATATTGGGCATTTTGCAGCATTTTATTGATAAAAGTATTGACGTGAAGTAAGGCATTTTAAATTCTTAGGAACGTGTGAATGATAACTTGGGCAGGTTTTGCGCAGGATTTTGGCACGAAGCAAGGCAAATTTTGAGTTCAACGCAGCGCGTTGTACGAAAAATTTAACGCCGCTTCGGGTTATGAACAAAATAAAATGCAATCCAAAATTGCATTTTATTGACG
>JBEEMU010000295.1:0-2630 GCA_041192485.1 Bacteroidota bacterium
CAAAAAGACCCTGCTATCCAGGATATGCCAACCGTCGAGCAACAACAAAACAGTTTATTAAAGCTGAACCAGTTGCAACTAATTGCGAGCCATAATAGCTATCGGTTACGCACTCGCGACAGTGTTTTAATCATGCTCAACTACCTGTATAACACAGGCACACTTCCCGCCAATTTAAACCCAAGAGGCTTAGATTACGAGCATTTGCCCTTCGATGCACAAATGTCGGATTACGGTATTCGAGGCGTGGAAATCGATATCTATAACGACCCGCAAGGCGGCGCATTCGCTAACAGGCAAATGAACAGTCTTTTTCAAGCTCCCGTAGCTTCGGGCGTAGCAGCCCTCAATGCCCCTGGCTTCAAAGTGCTGCATATCAAAGATGTAGATTACAATACACATTACTATACCTTTGTGCAAGCCTTGAAAGCCCTCAAAACGTGGTCAGATGCACACCCAAACCATTTGCCGCTTTTTGTCAATATAGAAACTAAATCGGACGCACCTGGCGATAATGCGACCCTTGCGGGAATGGGTTTTCTGCCAGCTCCCTTATTCGATGCCGCAGCAGCTGATGCCTTAGACGCAGAAATCAAATCCGTTTTTGGTGCCAACCTCGATAAAATTATCACACCCGATAAATTGCGGGGCAATCTAAACTCCTTAAACGATGTCGTGACACAAAAAAAATACCCAACCCTGGGCGAAGCGCGAGGCAAAATAATCTTCATTATCGAGGGCGCAGTATTGCCATTTTATACTGCGGCACACCCCTCGTTGAAAAACCGCGCAGCCTTTATTTACGCAACCGCAGGTACGCCCGAAGCCGTATTTTTGCTTTTAAACAATGCTGTTGCCTCCAAAGCAACTATCGCAAGCCGCGTGAACGAGGGTTATATTGTGCGTACACGCGCCGACGGCGATACCGAACAGGCTCGCACAGGTGATTATACTGCCATGAACGCGGCATTCGAAAGCGGCGCACAAATCATTTCTACCGACTACTACCGCGCCGACCCACGCGGCGGCATCGACTCAAACTGGACAACCTATAAAGTGCGTTTCCCGAATGGCGAAATCGGGCGGAAAAACCCTGTGAATGCCACCGCAATCAATGTACAATCCGATTTGAAGTAGGTTCTTATGAAATAAACGTTTCAAAAAAAGCTGTCAAAATGTCATACATTCTGCCAAAAAATCATTTTTTGGCAGAATGTATTTTTTTAACTTAAAAAAACAATTATTTTTTAGGTTGGCTATACTTTTAGGTTTTCAAAATAAAAAAGGCTTTTTTACACAAAAAAAAGAAAATTATTTTTTAAAAAGCCATTTATTTAAAAAGAATACGAATTTTCTATTGAAAATATAAAAAAAACAGTTACCTTTGCGGCGTTTTTGGCACACATTGTGCTTTTTATTAAAAAAAGCGCGTAAATAAATATCATTTCAATATCATTTCAATTTCATTTCATTTCAATATCAATTAAATATCATTTCAATTAATAGTTCAATATAATTAATAGTTCAATATAATAGTATGAAACCAATTAATGATCGCGTAGTTGTAAAACCTGCTCTGGCAGAGGAAAAAACTAAAAGCGGAATTATCATTCCCGACACCGCTAAAGAAAAACCGCAACGCGGCGAAGTTGTAGCGGTAGGCCCTGGCAAAGAAGGCAAAGGCATGACTCTCGCAGTTGGCGACATCGTGCTTTATGGCAAATATGCGGGGACCGAACTCTCACACGAAGGCATCGATTACCTTATCATGCGCGAAGACGATGTATTAATCGTCCTTTAGGAAAGCGTCCTTTCCTTCCTTTTTAAAACCTGTAAAACTAAAAAACAGGCTATTCATCATCTTATAATTTTAAAAATATCGTGGCAAAAAACATCATATTTAGCAACGATGCGCGTGAGAAATTAAAATCGGGCATCGACCAACTGGCTAACGCCGTAAAAGTAACGCTTGGCCCAAAAGGCCGTAACGTGATTATTGAGAAAAAATTTGGCGCACCTTCCATCACTAAAGACGGCGTTTCGGTTGCCAAAGAGATAGAATTGGAAGACCCCATCGAAAATATGGGCGCACAAATGGTCAAAGAAGTGGCTAGCAAAACCGCCGATATTGCAGGCGACGGAACCACTACAGCAACCGTTTTAGCCCAAGCAATCGTGGCGGCTGGCATGAAAAACGTGGCGGCTGGCGCAAATCCGATGGACTTGAAACGCGGCATCGATAAAGCCGTGAAGGCCGTCGTGGAATACCTCCGAAAAAATAGCGAAGTTATCGGCAATAATTTCGATAAAATCGAGCAAGTTGCTACTATTTCGGCCAATAACGACTCGTTTATTGGCAAACTTATTGCCGATGCGATGCGTTCGGTTACAAAAGATGGTGTTATCACCGTCGAAGAAGCAAAAGGAACTGATACTTATGTCGACAAAGTGGTTGGTATGCAGTTCGACAGAGGCTATCTTTCGCCTTATTTCATCACAAACGCCGACAAAATGGAGGTAGAGTATGAAAACCCAATGATCTTGATTTACGACAAAAAAATCTCTTCGTTGCAAGAATTATTGCCCGTTTTAGAGAAAGTCGTCCAATCGGGCCGTCCACTATTAATTAT
>JBEEMU010000296.1:0-4280 GCA_041192485.1 Bacteroidota bacterium
ACTTCTTTTAGTTGGATTTTAGATTTGGTTATTCGGGCGTGGAAAGCAGGTTTTGATTTGGAAAAACCAGAAACGATTGTCGGTATTGTGATGATTGATGAAATTGATATTCATTTGCATATCAAATGGCAGCGCACGATTTTGACGGTTTTACAAGACGTTTTTAAAAATGTGCAATTTATTATCACGACACACAGTCCGTTTGTTGTACAGTCGGTAAGTGGTTCAAATTTGGTGGAATTAAAAATTAAAAATGATTATGTGGAAGCCAAAACCGTTACCAATGATATTGCCATTGGTAGCAGTTACGAAACGGTTATTAACGAACTTTTTGACCAAACGAGTATTTTTAGCCCCAAAGTACAAGAAGCATTCGATATTTTTTATCAGCTAAAACAAAGCATTTTAGATGGTAAAACGAGTGTAAAAGATGCGGAGTTTGCAGCAACTGTAGCCAAATTACAAGGCTTTGAAAGCGATGAAATCAATACAATATTAGGCATGGAATTTAGACTTCAATACGAGTACAGGCGAATTAAAACACAAAACAGAAGCCGCAAAAGCAACAAGTAGAACCTATGATTTAAATAGAGTAGGACTTTGCAAATCAAGGAGAATGGCATTAGCCGCCTACCGCAAAGAAATAGAAAAACAAAATATCAACAACCACGGTTTTCGTGATTTTATAGAATTAGCAACTCAACCGCTATCTTTTCAAGATTTATTAGATTTATAACCACCCATTTTGCTATTTTATGCAAAAATTCTACCTAAAACCCGACGAATTGCCCGTTTTGCGCAAAATTGCCGAGGCGGCTGCCGAACTAAATGTGGCGGCTTATGTGGTAGGCGGCTTTGTGCGCGATAGGCTGCTTGGGCGCGAAAACAAGAAAGATATAGACATTGTTTGCGTCGGAAGCGGCATTGCGCTGGCCGAGGCAGTTGCAAAGCGGCTTTCGCCAAAACCGAAACTGCAAGTATATCAACGCTTCGGAACCGCCGCCTTAACATGGCGCGGGCTCGATTTAGAGTTTGTTGGCGCACGAAAAGAATCGTATAACGCCGATTCGCGCAAACCCGTTGTGGAAGACGGAACGCTCGACGACGACCAAAACCGCCGCGACTTCACCATCAATACCTTCGCCGTTTCGGTGCAGAGCGATTGGAACGGCGAGGTAGAAATCATCGACTCGTTTGAGGGTAGGAGCGACTTAGCAAACGGCATTATTCGCACACCGCTCGACCCCGATATTACCTTCTCCGACGACCCGCTTCGTATGCTCCGCGCTATCCGCTTTGCCACGCAACTCGGGTTTCGCATCGACGACCGCACCTTTCAGTCAATTACAAAAAACGCCAGCCGCATAAAAATCATTTCGCAAGAGCGCGTTATCGACGAATTGCAGAAAATTATGCACACGCCAAAACCTTCGGTCGGCTTTAAATTGCTGTTTCAAACAGGTTTATTAAAACTTATTTTCCCCGAAGTAGCCAACCTGCACGGCGTAGAATGGCGCGAAGGCATCGGACATAAAGACAATTTTTACCACACGCTCCAGGTTTTAGACAACCTTTGCGCAACAAGCGATAATATTTGGTTGCGCTGGTCGGCCTTGCTACACGATATTGCAAAGCCGAAAACCAAGCGCTTCGACCCCGTCGAGGGCTGGACGTTCCACGCACACGAAGCCGTAGGCGCAAAATGGGTGCCGCGTATTTTTGAGCGCATGAAATTGCCGCTTGACGCAAAAATGAAATATGTGCAAAAACACGTTGAGCTGCACATGCGCCCGATTGCCCTCACAAAAGACGGTATTACCGACAGTGCCGTCCGCCGTTTACTCTTCGATGCGGGCGACGATATTGACGATTTGATGCTTTTGGCGAAAGCCGATATAACCTCTAAAAATGATGAAAAAGTAAAACGCTACCTCCAAAATTATGTGCTTTTGCAGGAGCGTTTGATTGAAATAGAGGAAAAAGACAAACTCCGCAACTGGCAGCCGCCGATAACGGGCGAAATTATTATGGAAACCTTCGGCATTCCGCCGTCGCGAGAAGTGGGCATGGTAAAAAACACGATTCGCGAAGCCATTTTAGAAGGCGATATTCAAAATAATTATGACGAAGCCTTTGCGCTCATGCTCCGACGCGGCGCAGAACTCGGATTAGAATGTACGATTTAGACATCATACTACCCTGCTACAACCCGCATGAGGGTTGGACAGATGAGCTACTCACGCAATTTGCAGCCCTGCAAATGTCGTTGAGTGGGGTGCGTATTCATTTGATTATCGTAAACGATGGCTCTACACAAGTTATTGACAAGCAGCATTTTATAAAAATAAAACAACAGCATTTAACGACCACTTTCGTGGAATATGCAACGAATAGAGGCAAAGGGAACGCCGTGCGCGAAGGCTTGAAACATACGCAATCGCCGTTTCAGTTATACACCGACATCGATTTCCCGTTTCAGAAAGAAGCCATGATTGCGGCTTACAAAGCCTTGCAAGAAGGCGTTGATGTGGTCATCGGCAACCGCAAAACTTCTTACGAAACACAGCTTCGCCCTTACCGGAAAATGCTTTCTATCGGCTCACATTGGTTTAATAAATATTTATTAGGCTTGCCTTATATCGATACGCAAGGCGGCATGAAAGCCTTTAACGCGCTTGGGCGCAAAGAAATGTTGGACACGCGCATCGACCGCTACTTATTCGACACCGAATTTGTTATGCGTTGCTCGCAACACCCTTCCATCAAAATACAGGAAGTGCCGATAGAAACGCGCGAAGGCATCTATCTTTCAGAAATGGGCTTCGCTGTTTTGCGCAAAGAATTTGGCAATATTATGCGATTATTGCGGGTGAGAATGGGGTTGAAGTGAGTTTTTTTAACGAATTTGCTGCCAGTTTACGCCGTCAGACTGCAATTCGATGGAGCTTGCCGTAGGAATTGTTGATAGGGCAGTATCTGAAAGATTCAAGTAGGAGCCTATTGTTTTTAAACTACCCGATTTATTTATAACGGTGTAATTGCGCCCTTTTGCGCCGCTCGCAGGCGGCAATGTTATTGAAAAAGTAGAAGCAGCGGGTATAATGACAGTACTATGTGTAGCGTCTAAGGTTATGCTGCTCGAAATTATAAGTACTGGGGTAGTTATCGAGCCATTTGCGACAATCGCCTCGGTATAAGTGGTATTGCTTTCTAAGGCTGTTCGCCCAATCGTTCCCAACATAACGACATTCGTAAGGTTCGGATTTACCATATTATTAATACCGCCTATAATGACACTCTGTGTTGTATTTGTATTAATAGTATTGTTATAGCCTCCAACAGTTGCGCAATTATCGCCTCCGTTGATGGTGTTAGCTCGTCCGCCGCCAATAAATGCGTATCCTGCGTTATTCGTGCTACCTATCGTGTTTGAAAGTCCACCGACGATGGCAGCATTTGAGCCTCCACCCGTTGTTGCTCCTGCTATCGTATTATTTGTTCCGCCAACTATTGAGGCAAAGTTAGTCCGCGTTGCATTTATTGTATTATTTTGGCCGCTAATAAACTGCCCTGTACCATGAACATTGTTACTCTGCCCAACAATAAAGGAGCCTGTACCTGTCCAAATCCGATTACTTAATCCGAAAATGCCGCCATGCGAAGACGTTGTATCCGCTCGGTTACTCGCCCCCGTTATCAAGGTGCTAACAGCGTTATTGACGCAGGCATTCGTAGCGATAAGGCTCGAATAATTTGCATCATAGCCGAACGAAGAGGCATTACTTGCTACCATCACGGAAAAATTAGAGGATGGCATATTGCAGCCAGAACCTCCGCCAATAAAGCAAAAATTGGAAGTGCCGCCAATATTGTGCAGCGTTCCGCCACCAATTGTGTTATAAGAAGCCTTTGGCACACCCGCTACCAAGAGTCCTTGCTTCAGCCTATTGTGCGCTCCTCCGCTAACAACTGAGCCTAATTGGTCATTAGTATTGTCATAACCGCCTGAAATAACCGCATAATCGGCCGAAGTGCCTGTAATACTTCCTATTTTATTGGCATTTGATTGCGTTCCGCCGCCGCTAATTGTTGCTCCGTTGACATCTGTGGCAATCGAATTTATTAAAGGGTTGCCTACAATATTTCTATGTCCATAAGGACTTAAAAAAGAATGAAAAGCCCAACTCGTAACATCGGCATTACTTGTAACGCGGCGGTCTGTTGCTGCCACTACAAAAATATCGTTATAGGAAGTATCGCGCACGACAAAAGGATTTAGC
>JBEEMU010000297.1:0-4619 GCA_041192485.1 Bacteroidota bacterium
ACTTAGAATATAATAATGACCATTATGAAAAAGATGTCCTAATCCGTTTAGGCTTTCATTCGCTACTCTTATTCAAAGTCGGATTAGCTTATCCATTTTAATAAAACCAACAAACCATCTAAATCAAAAATACTATTTACTGAATATGAATTTTTACCAATATCTTTACGCTGCTTTTGCATTATCGATAATAATGCTTGGCAGCTGCACCAAATATGAGCCTGTTGGCGAAGGCGCGTGGAACGATGGCAAAATAATAAGCTCGCCGACATTGCCTATCGTTCGGCAACTTGCTTATGCCGACGATCATAATAATATCTGGCTAACCGACTATAGCGGTGTGCATCAACGCAAAATAGTGAGCGCAACAGCTCCCATCTATAATATTGCCATCAGCCCGACTTGGGACAAAATCGCTTACCGAACAGCTAATAGCAGTATTCATATTGTAGATAGCGTAGGCACCGAGTTGGCTATCGTGCCAAATTCAATAAACGTCCGCTATTTTGAGTGGTACGATTCCTCCCTATTATACGGTGTCAATGTGCTTTCCACCGCAGCGATGCCCATAAAACTCTACGGCACTTCTAACCTACCGACCGACTTGCCGCACCCCGTTATGCAAAACTCAAGCTCGAGGCTGTATGCGTGTTTTATCACAAAAGAAAAAGACCTGCTATACATCGCTTTGAATAATAGCTTATCGTATAAAAAAATAGCTTATATTCGGCATGGGGAAGTTCGTGACCAGTCCAGTTATAGTTTTGCTTCTGAAATCTATCGGCTGCATCAAAATAATTCATTAATCAATTTTTGGGCAGTCGATGATACTGGGCAGATGTATTATATGAATACACCAGGTAGATCAGTTTCGCCTTTTTCCAATAGTGATTCTAACCCAATTATCGTCAATATCTCCTACCTTGGTTACAATAAAACGGGGGAGTTGCTCGTAAAAAGAGCAGCTACTGGTGGGGAACTTTCCACGACCATATTTAATAGCAATAGCGTGTTTGCGAGTGCCTTTTCATACGACTTATATTCGAGCCGTTACCCAACGCCCATTTTTGATACGAAATAACTGGCGTTGCGCACGGTCTTGGCAGGTGCGACTTCAGTACCCGATAAAAGAGGGTGTGAGAGATGTTTAAACTTCGTTTAAAACGGAGTCCTAAATAATCATTACAAAAAGTCTAAGTAGTGTTTCACAAAATTAAACCGCCCCTCCACAGCGAATGTGGCGGGGCGGTTCTGTTTTTTAAAAAACGTATCTATTTAGAGGCTGCGGTTTAAACGAGGTTTAAAACACCTCTTGCGCCCTCTTTCAAACACCGCTCTGGGAAACGCTGTGAAATCGCTGCGGAAACTCTGGGAATCGCTGCGGAAACTCCAGAATCGCTGCGGAAACTCTGGGAATCGCTGCGGAAACGCTGGGAATCGCTGCGGAAACTCTGGAATCGCTGTGGAAACGCTGCGGAAACGCTGGGAATCGCTGCGGAAACTCTGGAATCGCTGTGGAAACGCTGGGAATCGCTGCGGAAACTCTGGGAAACGCTGTGTTTAAAAACCCCTTTCCGCGTTTTAAACAACAAACCGTCTTTTTATATGAAAATACATCAAGCCTCTTTCACCACTTTCAAGCTCAAATCTAAGCAGCCAGCCGAATGAGTAAGCGCACCGACCGAGATATAATCAACGCCCGTGCTTGCATAGTCGCGCAAGGTTTCGAAGGTGATGCCGCCCGAAGCCTCGGTTGGCAAGCGTTTGTCCACCAATTCGACGGCTTTTCGGAGCGTATTCACGTCAAAGTTATCGAGCATAAGCTGCACCTGAACGCCCGAATCGAGCGCGGTTTGCAATTCGGTGAGGTTGCGTATTTCTACTGTAATTTCTAAATTTTTACCGCTTTCGCGCAAATAATTCACCGTCCGACGGATAGCTTCGGCAACGCCACCAGCTGCATCTATGTGGTTGTCTTTGAGCATAATACGGTCGTATAAACCATAGCGGTAATTAGTTGCGCCACCCACGCTTACAGCATATTTTTCCAAAAAGCGCAGCAAAGGGGTTGTTTTGCGCGTATCTAATAGCTGAACGGGCAAATCCGCAATCGCATCTGCATAACGGCGACTTGCCGTAGCAATACCGCTCATGCGTTGCATCGTATTCAAAACAAGGCGTTCTGCTTGCAAAAGCGCACGAGTATTGCAGACAACCTCCAAGCAACTATCGCCGTTTCGGATACGCGCTCCGTCTTGTTGAAACACATTTACAGTTGCCGAAGCATCAAGATGCGCAAAAACGGCTTTTGCCACTTCTACACCAGCCAAAACGCCGTCTTGTTTTACTTTCAAAACCGCTTTATCGCGTCTATCGGCAGGAATACAGGCGAGGGCCGAATGGTCGCCATCGCGCACATCTTCGTATAAAGCGCGGCTAATAAAATCAGTTAATTGTTCCGCAGTAATGGGTTCTTTATAATATTGCATTTTTGTCTATGCTTAAAGCGTCTGATAAACATCGCCATTCGTGTATTCTACGCGCAGGATGCCACGGTCTTTTGAAAAAAAGAGTTGTTTTGCGTCGCCTTGCTGATAAAAGCGGAGTAATTTATACACCTTATAATACATTCTATTATTTACGACCAAACTATCGTAGCAAAACGAGCCTTGCAGCGAATCGCAAACGCCTAATTTTGTCGTTTTATCGATGGGCAAATCCGCAAACCTGTTTTTATTATAATTAAAGGTAATAATATTATTAGAGGCGGCTATTTCGGCAAATGAATCGCCGTTTTGTTTTTTGAAAAAAATATTATACGATGCTTGATAAAGCCGCTCGCAACAGTCGCCCTCACAATTGACCTCCACGCTGTCGACAGTCACTGTCACCGCCGTTTTTACCGTGTCGCTACCATTGCGAACAAACCAAACCGTGCCGCCTGGTATATAAGGCAAGAAGGATTGCGCTTCGGGGCTACGCCCGATTGTCATGCTCGTTTTTTCACGGCAGCAGCCTGCCGATAACAGCACCACAATACTGCAAATTAATAAATAGAAAAGGGGTTGTTTTTTCATAAAAAATTAAAAATTGAATATGCTTTTTGAGGAATTAAAACGTGTTTTGAAGCAATCTTAAAGCAAAGGTACAGTTTTTTATTTACATAAAAATAAAAATGATTTAAAAAATTTTGTCAGTCTCTATTTTTTCAATACCTTTGCAGCGAATTTTCGCTAAGAAACGCCATTTTACCCGTTTGATAGCCTTTTATCATAATCGTTTTTATCATAAATAATATGAAATATTTAGTTTGCATCAGCAAAACCCCAGACACAACCACGAAAATTGCGTTCAATGCTGACAACACGCAATTTAACAGCGCGGGAGTAACGTATATCATGAATCCTTACGACGAATGGTATGCCTTAGTACGCGCTTGCGAACTCAAAGAAAAGCAAGGTGGTAGCGTAACGGCAATCTGTGTAGGCGGAGCCGATACCGAACAAATCATTCGCAAAGCCTTAGCTATCGGAGCCGATAATGCTATCCGCGTAGATGCACACCCGACGAACGCTTACTTTGTAGCCAAGCAAATTGCCGCGAATGCTGCCGATTACGACATCGTTTTTCTGGGCAAAGAAACCATCGAGTACAATGGTTCAGAGGTAGGTTCTACGCTTTCCGAGCTGCTCGACGCGCCGTTTATCAGCTATGCTACGTCCTTAGAACTCGATGGCAATACAGCCACCATCGAGCGCGAAATAGAGGGCGGCAACGAGGTTTTGGACGTAGCTACCCCGTTTGTTCTTTCGGCGGCAAAAGGCATGGCAGAGCAGCGTATTCCGAATATGATAGGCATTATGAAAGCAAAATCGAAGCCTTTAACAGTGGTAGCACCCATAGATGTAGAGGAATTAGTGGCGCAAGTAAACCTCATTATGCCGCCTGCCAAAACAGGCGTTAAAATGGTCGATGCCGATAATATCGCCGAATTAGTCCGTCTTTTACACGAAGAGGCGAAAGTAATTTAATAAAAACTCATTATAAAATCATACAGTTTATCTACTAAAAATATGGTTCTTGTTTTTGCAGAAAGCCACAACGGTGGTTTCAAAAAGAATGCCTACGAAGCCGTTACTTACGGTCGTCATATAGCCAATAGTATGGGTACAAGCTGTGCCGCACTCACCATCGGCTCGGCTGAAAACGCAAGCGCACTCGGCACTTACGGCGCAACAAACGTGTATAACGTAGTGGCGGGCGCGTTCGACAGCCAAGTTTATGCCGCTATTATTGCCGACGCAGCCAAACAACTGGGCGCAACTGTCGTCATTGTCAATCATTCGGCTATGGGCAAAGCCGTTGTCGGCCGTATTGCAGTGCGCTTGAATGCAGGTTGTGTAACAGGCGTAAACGCGCTGCCAACGATAGAAGCAGGCAGTTTCCGCATCAAAAAAAACGTGGTAAGCGGCAAGGCTATCGCCGAATATGAGGTAAAATCGGTGGTAAAAGTACTTTCGCTTATGGGCAACTCGCTGCCTCCTTCGGCAACAGGTTCGGCTGTAAGCGTCGAAACGCTTGCTATCACAGTTCCCGCAGGGCGTGTAACGGTCAAAGAT
>JBEEMU010000298.1:0-5143 GCA_041192485.1 Bacteroidota bacterium
GGTTGAACTATTCTAACCCCATAAGAATTTCTGGTAAAAAATTATTCTAATTCCCAAAAAACAAATGAATTTTAACGAAGTTTTAGAAATCTACCACCAAGATAACAGTCTTTTCACGCAAAAACCTTCTATTGTTACAGCAATAGAAGGGCTTTTTGTGCTAAATGGTTATATCGTTATCCCGATTATCGTAGCAACGTCATTAGATAAGGTGCAAGCATTTTTACCAGTCAAAGATTCAAATAATACCGAAATTGCTACTGTTTATTTGGCAGACAATGGTGATTTAGATGATTTTCTAAATCTCTCCAAGAAACTATCTGCCATTTATCTTTGCGATGTTTCAAAAGAAGACTATGATAATGGAAAGATGCTTATACAATCAGATTATGTTGTTATAAAAGAAGAACACTGGAACGATTATTTTGGAAAATACTATGAAACTGCACCAATCTGGGGCGGTTTTTATCATCAAACACAAACCAATATTGCAGCACCAAAAACAATACCTATATCTGAAATTATAGCCTTAGAAAATTTGGATTATCCGACTGATTGGCATAAAAGTGCTGCGATTCGCGCTATTCAACAACCCTACGTTTTTGAGCGTTTTTTGAAAAAATACCATTTATTGGAATTGCTTTTTGATTATCAATTTGCTGACGAAATTACCAGTTACGATGCTACAAACGCACAAGAGTTGGTAAAACTAATAACTGCCGTTCAAAAATATCAAAAAGACGAAATTAAGCGTTTAGAAGCCGTGTTGGGTAAATGTACCAACTGGGAAGATATTAGACAATATTTGAATAAAATATTTCACTATAACAACAAAGCAAAAGAGATATTTTATACTTTTGGAAAAGAGAGTAACCCTTTGAAAGTAGAAGGCTTTGATGGTATTAGTGATTTTACAAATATGCTTCAAAGTATAGAATATACTGACGATAGTAATTTGCAATCTATTCACAAAAAACTATCCGCAACTAAGGTAATACTAACGCCCCAAGAAATATCCCAAAAAGAACAAGAACGCATTGATTTGTACAATAAATTCACTTTAAAACTGACCGCCTATTGGGTTTATAGAGTGCGCAGTAGCATTGCGCACCACAAAATAGGTGAATACCTAATGACAAATGATGACGAAGATTTTATGCTCAATTTTGCAGAACCTTTGCTTGACGAACTGATAAAGCAATGTTTTAAAGCATAATTATACAAATAGCCTTGCAAACAAATAGCGTTCTTACTATACCGTTTTAACAAGTAAGTACGCGTATATCAAGACCGATATTTTGCAAAATAAAAAACGTGCATTACAAAAAAACCTATCTTTGCGGTAGAAAAAACGGCGTAAAACCCAAGTCGTTTCTTACTATTTTAACCAATAAACCACCATTCATTCACAACTATACTATAACAACATGGATATTTCATTACTCGCACAAGGTGCAATAACTCTTTTAAGTCCGCTTTTGATGAAGGCAGGCGAAAAAGCCGCCGAAACAATTGGCGAAAAACTCGGTGCAAACGCTACCGACGCTGGGCTTTGGAAAACAATCACCCGCATTTTCATCACCGACGACGAAACCGCTTTGATTGCCGCTATTGAAAGCAAACCTGTTGCAAGCCCGCAAGAGCTAGAAGCCGTGCACGCTAAAATCAGCGCAGAGATACACGCTAATCCGCAGTTTGCGGCGGAGGTGCAGGCGGCTTTCAATATAACGCCTTTAAATGAATTTATTGCTTCAGAAAAAATAAAATCAATAGCGCGGCTTACGGCGGAGATTGAAAAATTAGTAGTTCAAATGGAAAGGGCAGGTACTGCTACATCTGGCGATTATATAAACAGGATAGAAGGGCAAGAAGAGAAATTAGCCTATCAAACAAATGAACTTTTTAAAATTTTAAAATTTTAAAATAGATATGATAGAAGATTTTAAAACCCTGCTTATTAAATGCCGCACTAGAATGGGTAAACTTATGGAGCAAATGGAACGAGCCGGAGTTGGTTCTAAAGGCGACTATCAAAATGAAATAGACAAAGAACTTGCAAATATAAAATTCTACGAGGAACAAATTGCACAACTGGAAAAAGCACAAACGCCCGACCAAATCAATATTTTGTTTTACGTCATTGTTTCTACCAAAGAAGCCGTAAAACAAAATATCGGCGAAGCCTGCTTTGATTGCCTTGAACACGACCGCTATCACGATACGAAGGCGGAAGGTTGGAAACCGTTTGCTAAGAGCGAGCCTATTCTAACCATTTTACAACGTTTTCAAACAAAATATCCTTTTAACCCACAGTATTTGGACGGTGAAATTTCTGACAATGTGCATATAGAAATAGACGCTGCTATCGAGAATTGTATCGCAATTATTGATGTGCTTTCCATCAATGACACCAATAAACATACGGCTTTGAAGTTTGACACCAGAAAAGCGGGTTTGATTATGCCCTTTTGTCAAAAACTGTATCAGTTCCCGCTAATAAATGATTTCAAAGACAACGTAAACCTAAACTATAAGACGCTCAACGCATCTATCAATCAAAATGTGCCTTGTGGCTTATATTTTACAGATATTACTGGAATACAAAGTTTCCAGCAGCATCTTAATTTTATTTTTACTACAAAATTCCCTATCAAAAATCAAAGCACAGAACCAAGTTCTGTTCGTGCATTATCCATGAGTTTCCAATGATTATTTCTTTTTATTCGTATAAGGGCGGCGTTGGTCGCTCGCAATTGTGCGCAAATATTGCGGCTTATCTTTGTGTCAAAAAAGGGAAGAAAGTCCTTTTGTGGGACTGGGATTTTGAGGCTCCCGGGCTGCACTACTTTTTTGGCAAAACAAATCAGGATATTCAACACGATGGAACGATTGAGTTATTGCAAAATTATTGCAATATGATGCGCTCAACGCCGCTTGTAACCGCCGATAATTACTCCTTTCCTTCGTCCGAGTCTATTTTGCATCTTAAAGAGGGCGAAATGACAAGAGAAGACACACAAGGCAAAATTGATTTGATGCCTGGCGGCAATTATAACCAAGAATTTGCCTATAAAGTGAACACCTTTAACTGGTTTGAATTTTATGAATTATTAGACGGCAAAACCTATATAGAAAGCCTCAAAGTATGGGTAAAGAACTTGGGCTACGATTATATTTTGATAGATAGCCGCACCGGTATCAATGATTATACGGGTTTGTGCAATATTCAGTTGCCCGATACAAATGTAGTCGTCATGGCGGCTAACGAGCAAAACATCTGCGGCTGTAAGCGAATTATTGACCAAATAGCCGCCGCCGAATACACCAAACAAGGCTTTAGGCTGCCCTATATTCTGCCGATACTTTCGCGTATAAGCACAAATCACCCCGATATTGTAAAATGGTCGGATAGGTTTGTAGCCGAATTTCAAAACCTCCTGCCCGTATTAGACCCAACTATAGACGAGCGGTTTGCTCAAGCCATCTTTCGCGATTTCTATTTAGATAAAACACTTTTAGAAGATAATCCGCTCTTTTCAGCCGGCGAAAATATATTGATTACACACGCTTCACAAACTATTCCGCGTGGCTCGTTTGCCGCAAAATATACTTATATTAGCGAATACCTGCTGCAATTAACCGAACAAAAGACTATCGATATAAGTGCGCAAATAGATGCACAAATGTGGCTATCGTATGCTAAAGATGCCGTGCATACCGGCGATAGGGCAAAAGCAGCAATTGCCTACGAATATGCTGGCAACCTTGAAAAATCTATAGAATATGGCGGTACTGCAACCGCTTATTTAGAGAAAGGTAATACCTTTTTTGTAAAAGGCAATTACGATGCCGCGATAGAAAACTATAAAAAAGCGATAGCCATAAAACCCGATGACCACGAAGCGTTTTATAATATGGGAAATGCGTATGGAAACAAAGGCGATGACGATGCCGCAATAGAAAACTATAAAAAAGCGATAGCCATAAAACCCGATAAGCACGAAGCGTTTAATAATATGGGCGTTGCGTATGAAAAAAAAGGCGATTACGATGCCGCGATAGAAAATTATAAAAAAGCGATAGCCATAAAACCCGATGACCACGAAGTGTTTAATGGTATGGGCTTTGCGTATTTAAAAATCGGTGATTTGCACTTAGCCGAGCAAAACTTAAAACAGGCTATTGCGCTTGGGGGAATTGCTTTTGGGAATATGAATTTAGGGCATATCTATTTAGCAAAGGGCGACCCGGCTGCGGCTATTGCATGCTATACAGTCAGCCTGGCAGCCATGAAAGACAAGGCGGCGTTCTGGACGGGTATGCAAGACGATTATGCGTATATAGCGCAGTATGGCATAAGCCTTGAGCAATATGAAGGCGTTATAGCAAAACTCAACCGCGCTATCGAATAGGATAGGCTAAGTAGATGTTTACCTTAGGGCATAAATACCAAGGCTAATCTAATTAAATCTTGCAGGTTTTAAAAATCGGTAAGACTTGAAGTACAAGCATTTGCCTTTTCCGACACGCAGACTATTGGCAGTACTGTAGATATACGCACAGGCGCAACCGTTGTGTATGCTCAAATAGCGATTAGCGATTACCTACGTTTTGTGGGTAATGATTTTGACGACTTCGATTTACAACGAAGCCGTCAGAAACACGCTGCTTATACGCAACTTAAAAAAGATATTAAAGAAGGTGCTGTATTTCCAGCCATAACATTAGCCCTAAAACCTGCATTCGTGAAAGATTTTCCTTCGGGTGTATCTTTCGCTAATGTGTGGGATTTTTTAAATAGACCAAGCCAAGTTTATATATTAGATGGTTTGCAACGCACTTACATGGAATGAAAGAACGCATACACGCATAAAAAAGGCTGCCAAATAGGTTTAAGGCTAAACTAATCACCTCTGCGCTTTAGGGATTGAACCGCCTGAAATTACTTTTCCGTAAGCGTTGAGTACATAACGCTGCCCTGCCAAGGTAGCCACCGCGTATTCGCCACTCAGCAAGCCAATTTGGTCGTACTGGCAAGCCACAATTTCGCTGCCCTGTGTGTTGAGCCAGCCGCATTTGCTGCCAAGCCACACTAAGGCAACGCCGTTATGGAAGGCTTCCACTTTATCGTATTTTATTTCGC
>JBEEMU010000299.1:0-3079 GCA_041192485.1 Bacteroidota bacterium
GCTGAAAAAATACAATTAGACGGCAATAAACTAACGGACAGGAACGAGGAAGAGAAAGCCCCGCCGCGTGACGCTTCCGATTTTGTGACGGTAAGCAATGGTATGCTTCGCACAGAATACGAAATAAAATTGCGTTATACGATAGAATCGGATAATAAACCGCATAATGTGTCTATTCAAAACAAATCGATGCCTGCGATTTACACCTATTCTATCATTCCAAAATTGGATTTAGATGCCTTTTTGATTGCGCGAATAACTGGCTGGGAAGACATGAACTTGATTCAAGGCCCCGCCCGAATTTATTTTGACGGCTCATTTGTAGGCGAAACGACCATCAACCCGCTCGATACGCACGACACTTTGCAGCTGAACTTAGGCCGCGATAAAAGCATTGCGGTAACGCGCATAAAAGTAAAAGACAAGTCGAAAGAGCAAATTTTATCGGACTTGAAAGTGGTGAAGAAGACCTACGAAATTCAAGTTAGAAACACCAAAAGCACCAGCATTCGAGTGGTTGTAGAAGACCAAATACCCGTTACGCAAGATAATTCTATTAAAATAGAGAAAATTGAGGATAATAACGCAACGCACAACCCAGACACGGGCAAACTCATCTGGGACTTTAAACTATCGTCGCGAGATACGAAAAAAATAATATTTAGCTATGAAGTTAAGCATCCGAAAGATAAAATATTAAACAGTTTGTAAGCACGAAAAGCTATAAGTGTCCGCAGCGAAATAAACACGGTTATCATTAGCCCTGTACGCCCCGTTTTACCGGGTTTCAAAACCGGAAATATTTATATATTACTACTTAAAAGCCCTACGACATCTGTATAAAAGCAGAGGTGGTAGGGCTTTTAAGGTGTAATTATCTATGAGTGCTATGTTTTAGAACGCAATAGGTAAAATAGCTTATGCACTAAGCAATAAACGTTGAGATATAGTCAGAAACTCGTTGCTTCGTATTGGTTTTGGTAAATAAGCGGTTATTTCTGCATAGTTCTCGGCGCGAGTAATATCTTCTATTGCCATAGACATACTTGCCATATAAATAACAATTTCATCTCGAAGTTTGTCTTTAATTAGGGCGTATTCGGTCAAAAAATCCCAGCCATTCATAACAGGCATATCGATGTCTAAAAGAATCAGTTGCGGTATTTTATCCGGAAAATCGATAGTTGCTTTGAGGTACTCGATAGCTTCGAATCCGTTGCTAAAAGAAAGCACCTGGTCGCAAATACCTAAATTTTGTATGGTGTGTTTGGCTAAGAAAACATAAATTTCGTCGTCATCGACGAGGCAAATGGTATTAATTTTTTGCATGGTTATAATTGGTACGAAAAAGGCCTAATAAATAATGATTTTTAATTATCTGTAAGGAGGACGATTATTGGAAGGCACAAGTTGTTTTACAACGGCAATATAATCGTAATATGACGACTCTGTTACATTTATTCTTGTTCTTGCTTGAGAAAATAGTAATCGCTTCGGTCTGCGTTTTAAACGGCGTTTAAACACCTCTTCCTTCCTCTTTTTGCGCCCTCTTTTACCTCTCTGTTCTGCGAAAGGCTGCGTTTAAAAATCCTCTCCGCGTTTTATTCCCATTCGGGCGATAGATGAAAACATATAAGCGACGGATAACCAATATATTAGATTACGGTGCGCTGCACTTTGACGTATTTTACTTTTGATTTTGCTACAAATATTATGGTGCGCTGCACCTACTCACTTTTGGTGTTAGCCAAGAACCCGATAATTCCGTAAAATAAAAAAATGTTGCAATTTCAAAAACTTTCTTACCTTTGCATTTGTTTAACCAGAAAGTTAAAATTTATACTTCCTTAAAAATCAAATGAACAGGAATAACGAAACACTTAGTACGGAAGAGCGCATCTTGAAATCAGCCAAAAAAATATTTATTGCAAATGGCTTTGACGGGACACGTACCCAAGATATTGCCCTCGATGCGGGCGTAAACAAAGCCTTATTGCATTATTATTACAAAAACAAAGAAACCTTATTTGAAGCTGTTTTTGATTATGTATCGAGGGACTTTGTGCCTAAAATGTTAGAAATTGCGTATTCGGAGCAGCCTTTTAAAGAGAAAATAGAAGCAATTATTGACAATTATATTCGTTTTTATAGCCAAAACACGCCCGAACTCCTATTTATTATCAATGAAATGAATAAAAACCCAGCGCGATTTACAAGTTTATTTATGCAGACCAATAATTTCAGCAAATTAGCCGAATTTGCAGCTTATTTACAAAAAGAAATGCTAATCGGCAATATAAAAATGATGCACCCGGTGCATTTTTTTGTCAACATTGTGTCGCTCTGCGCTTTTCCCTCTTTATCGGCTCCTATGATAAAAATGATAGGACAAATTAATGATGAGCAGTTTGCGCAGTTTATCGAACAACGCCGCCAAATAGTCAAACAATTGATATTCGACAGTATTTTGATAGGAACTTAGAAATCCTTAGAAAGCATATAGATTTAAACCACCTAAACAGCCACCTGTTTTTTTATAGGGTTTAAAACTGAATTAACCAAAAAGTTAAAATAATTTTTATAAAAAAGTTAAAAATCATGGAATCAAAAATGAAAGATTGGCATAAAGCAGCTTTAAGCCTTGTGCTGTTAGTAGGCGTTCAAAGCGGGTTTGCCCAAACAACCGTTACGCTCAACGAGTGCTACGAGTGGGCGCGAGCAGCCTTCCCGCTATTGCAACAACGCGATATTATTGCAGCTAATAGTGTTTTACAAGCCCAAAACGTGCAGTTGATGTATTTGCCGCAAGTAGCACTCAATGCGCAAGCTACTTATCAATCCGATGTGAGCGGGCTGCCTCCTACACTCAAAATTCCGGGCGTAGAAATAGCCGCGGTAAACAAAGACCAATATAAAGCGACTTTGGATATTCAGCAAATTATTTGGGACGGTGGCGTTATTGCACAACAAAAAAGCAATATTTCGGCTTCAAGCACAACCGATTTGCAACGCATTGAAGTAGAAGCCTATAAAGTGCGCGAACGGGTCAATCAACTTTTTTTTACTGTTTTGCAAATCG
>JBEEMU010000300.1:0-4248 GCA_041192485.1 Bacteroidota bacterium
CGCTAATTGCGACGGGCCATAGCCTGCTATATCGGAGTAGTCATCGGTCGGGTATTCAAAAAGTTGAAGCATTTTGCTCGATACATCTAACGGAGTCCAGATGAAATTGAAGACCACCATAAAGAAAATAAAGGCGAAAAAGGCAATATATTTATCGTTTAGTAGGGTGTGAATGAGCATAGAAAGCGCAATCATGCAGACGTATAAAAAGGCATCTTGCATGAATAAAGCGATTAAATACTGTCCTATTTCAAAATTATAGTAGCACTCGGTGGCTTGTTTGGCGATGCCGCAAATCATTTTAAAGCTTTGCACGGTACAGACAATGGCGAGCAATGCCGAAAATTTGCCCACATAGCTCACCCAAGTAGGGTAGGGGAGGGCATCGTAAATTTGGTCAAACTTTGCATCGCGCTCGCGCCACACCACTTGCCCCGACGCAAAGGTGATTTGTGCCAACAAGAATATTTGCATCGAGCCTGTAATGGTTTCCAACACATTATACGTTACTGGATATTGCGTCAAGCCATACGCGCCTTTTGTGAATAGCAGCGACAGCACCATATTCAACACGCCGATAAACAATAAAACGATAAATGTGGTGTCTTTTGCAATAGCAAAATACTCGATTTTGGCTACCGTCCAGCATTGCGACAAGCGAGCCATGATGCCCGTCTGCGTGGCGAAAGCGGGTAGTGCCTGTGTCGGTGCAAACGCAGAAGTGCCTGTTTCGGGCGCGGATACTTGCTTGTCTTTTTGCTTTTTACCGCTTGTTTTTTCGGTAAACGAGAAGCGGAAATAGCCCACACCGACGATTACTGCGGCTATTGCTAACCAAAATAGGCGATTTATAAACATTTTTCCATAGAAAAAGCCGACCGAAAGCGTGTTTTTTTGCTCTATTGTCCAATACTTGGTTGTCAAGCCCAAGGCGCGTAGCCCGAATATATCGGTAAAGACCAAGACGTTTTCATTGTCTAAATCGCGGAGGAAAACGCCCGATACCGCATAGGCCATCAGTAGCGTGAGTGCGGCAATGAAAGCCGCCATCGTGCTGCGTGTAAGGGCGGCAATGGTGAAAATAATGCCGCCTGCTATTAACACTAAGGGAATAACAAGAACGGTAAAGCTATTGAAATAGACCGAAAAATAGGTAGGGCCGAAGCGTTCTGCCTCTGTCCAGCCCATCATCGGCGCAACGACGCTGCCGAGCAATACGCCCAAGGCTATTCCGAAAAACGGAATGACAGACACGGTTGCCCCACCCAAAAAACGCCCGAAATAATAGGAAGCGCGGCTTATCGGCGAAGCAAAAACGATTTGATAAGTGTTATTGTCAAAATCGCGGAGTGCTGCGCCCTGCATAAAGGCGGCAGTCATTATTAGCCCCATAATAAGCCCCAGTACCCCAAACCAATTCTCGATAATCAGCGGCGCATTTTTATGTACATTGCCTACCGCGCCGCCAATTTGAATACTATCGGAGCAAGTTGCCCCAAAAATAAGGATAAAATTGACGAATAAAAAGATATAAACCATCGGTCGGCGCAGCCAGTAGCGCACCTCAAAGCCGAATATATGTGTAAACATAATGAATTTTTTATGAATGTTATCAAAAAAACTAATCCCTATTAATAAGAGTAAAAAACACGTCTTCTAAGTCGGGCTGTACCGAGCGGAAGCCTTCGGGCTGGGTTTCGCTATGGATATGCACGAGTGGCTTGCCTGCCACCAATTTATTAGAAATCAATTGATGAGTTTCGGCCATTTGCACCAGCTCGCTTTTCTCGATGCTTTTTTCCCATATTTTGCCTTCCAGTAAGCCCACCGCATTTTGCGGCGAACCGTTAAATAATACTTTCCCTTTATGGATAATCGCCATATTATTGCAAAGTTCCATCACATCTTGGACGATATGCGTCGATAAAATAACGATGACATTTTCGCCAATTTCGGAGAGCAAATTATAAAAACGGTTGCGTTCGCCGGGGTCTAAGCCCGCCGTAGGTTCGTCGACGATGATGAGTTGCGGCGAGCCGATAAGGGCTTGTGCGATGCCGAAGCGTTGTCGCATACCGCCCGAATAGCTGGCAACCGCTTTGTTGCGCTCTTCCCAGAGGTTTACGCGGTTGAGCAGGGCGTTCACCATTTCTTTGCGTTCGCTGCCTTTTGTAAAGCCTTTGAGAATACATAAATGGTTGAGCATATCTACGGCCGAAGTATTCGGATACACGCCGAACTCTTGGGGCAAATAGCCGAGTGTGCGGCGCAGGGCATCTTGTTGCGTCAGTACATCAATATCGCCGAGCGTCACCGAGCCGCTATCTGCATCTTGGAGCGTAGCAATAGTGCGCATTAGGGTGCTTTTGCCTGCGCCGTTTTGTCCGAGCAGCCCGTACATACCCGTCGGAATAGTGAGTGTTACATCGTCTAAGGCTTTCGTGCCGTTCGGATAGGTTTTAGAAAGGTTTTTAATAATTAAATCCATGATTTTTATTGAAAAGTGAAACGGTTTTTTTATTGGAAAGGCAAAAGTAGTTATTTTTCTCTTATTGTAAGCTGTTTTACGATAGAAATATCTTTTTTAAAGACAAACGCCGCCTATTCGTTTTATGTTTATCGTTTCAATGTGCCAATAAGTTACTTCCAGGTGCTTATCTGTAACGTGTAACGTGTAACGAATAACGAATTTCCCTGCCCTACTTTCGCTTGGCAGCGGCTTCGCTTAGTTTCGCTAACTTCTGATTTATTGCGGCTGCAAAATGGCTTTCTTTGGGCAATAGTTTTTGCAAAGCAGTTTCGTAGTACGCTTTTGCTTGCTCGTTTTCGCCTTGTAAAACCGCCAAATCGCCTTGACACTCTAAGATAAGTGACGAGTTAGGGTAGTGCGACAAGGCTTCCTGCAAGGTAGCTTTGGCTTTCAACGCATTTTTATTTTCTAAATAGGGCAAAGCCATTAAATAGACATAATCATTTTCCGACCAATCGAAGGAGAAATTGTAGTATTTTTTACGAAAGTCGGCGTGTTTTTCTAATAAAGTAAGAGGGTCGCCCGTGTTCGTTTCTATGCTTTTTTGTAGTGAAAGCGGTATTTTCCAAGGTTTAAAGGTAGCGGCTAAGGCTTCTGGAACGGCAAAAAGCGGCGTTGTGCGGTGGTTTTTGTCGTGCATTTCCAATAGTTGCCAATGAAACTGCTTGCAATCGCGTGCTTTTAGGTTTTCATATAGCTGAATTGCGCTTGGGCGCAACGAGTTTTCGGTTTCGCCTTCGTCGCCTACGGCAAAGAAAAACGAGTGTGGCGAAGGGCATTTTTTTGCCAAACTGTCCAATTTACTGATATACAGCCCCTCGTTATACCAAAGCGTGGGGCTAATTGCAACGACACTATTAAATAAATCGGGGTTATATACTAAGGCATAGGCTGCAAAAAGTGCCCCAAATGAATGGCCTATAAGCAGCCGATAATTGCTCGTGCGGTAGTTGCCATCGATATAGGGAAGCAGGTCGCGCTGCAAATAGCGCAAAAACTGGGTGGCTCCGCCATAATCCTTCTGCTTAGGGCTGGTAGAAACAGGCGTAAACTCATAGTTTCGCCGTCCTTCGGCTGCCACTACGCCGATGATAATGCAGGGCGGCATCTCTTCGTTTTCCACCAAATTATCGATGGTTTGACAGTAAAAGTCAAACTTTAATCGGTCGCCTGCGTCCATAATATAAACAAGGGGGTAGTCTATTTTCGTGCGTTCGTAGTCGGCAGGTAGTTTAAGCAAAACCGTTCGTTTCGTTTTGTAGGTTTCCGAATCGAGCGATAAACTTTTGGTTTCGCCAAAATTCGATTGCGTTGAAGCCGCTTGCGAAAGGCTCGTTTGAGCCGCCAAGGCGGGTAAAAACAAGGCAAGCAGGGAGATAAATTGAAAGAGGTTTTTCATAGTATAATATTAAGCGTTTACCAACCCTTTTTCGGGTGCAGGTAATGTAACTTTAAGGAACGTCATTTTAATATATAAAATATTGTGCCAAAAGTAGTTTATGATTTGTCATAAGTGTCCACAGCAAAATAAACACAGGTATTATTTCCTCAAACCGCCCTATTTCACAGGGTTAAAATGGGTAACTATCATATACTACTACTTAATAAGCGGCCGAGGAAAAAATAAACACGCTTTGTAAAGCTAACCAAGTTATCTTTTACCCATTCCTTATAACTCAAACGATAAACCGCCTCTAAAAGCAGAGCTTTTAGAGGCG
>JBEEMU010000301.1:0-6319 GCA_041192485.1 Bacteroidota bacterium
ATCCAAGTTGATACGCTCTTCATCGACTTTTAGCGTCGACACTTTTACGCCCGTAATCATGTCGTTATTCGAGTCGCGCAAAGGTTTTGCGGCTAATTCTAAGGCCTTTTGCGCGGCGGTATAGCCTTTCATACTTAGCGAGTATTTGGTTTTATCGCGTTGCTCTTTCAAGCGTTTTGCACCTTCGCGAATGAGGTTGAAGTGTTTGTCTTTGCTTACTCGCGTTTCGCTGGCTTTTTTGATATTAGCCATGATACCGCTCAATCCCTCTGCTTTTTTGTAGGTTGCGGGGGCTATTTCGTCCCATTTCAGCGGATAGCTTTCCGATTTTTCGCCATATTTATCGATATAAGCATAGCTATCTGGCAAAATAACATCGGGGATAACACCTTGCAACTGGGTAGTTGTTCCGTCTATGCGATAGAATTTCTGGGTCGTAAGTTTTACCGAACCCAAGGGGCGGAGGTTTTTAAACTCTTCTTGCACATACAAATCGAGGTCGAAAAAGCGTTGAACCGTTCCTTTACCAAAAGTAGATTTGCCACCCACGATAACGGCTCTGCCATAATCTTGCATGGCTGCCGCCAAAATTTCGGAAGCCGACGCGCTATACTGGTCTGTCATAATGACAAGTGGCCCGTCATAAACCGTTCCTGGTTTGTAATCGTTGAGTTGCTCTGGTTTGCCTTCGCGCGATTTTACCTGAACGATTGGCCCTTTATTGATAAAAAGTCCGCCAATTTCAACCACATCGTTGAGCGAACCGCCGCCATTGCCGCGCAAATCGATAATAATACCTTTCGCACCTTCTGTGATCAGTTTTTTCACCTCAACTTCCATGTCGCGTGAGCATTTTCGGCCGTTTCTGTCTTCAAAATCGGCATAAAAACGCGGCAAATCGATGTAGCCAATTTTTTCCATACCTTCGTTTTCAATCATACTCGATTTTGCAAAACCGTCTTCTAATTCCACAATATCGCGGATAATTGGCACGACAACAACCGTTCCGTCTGTTTTTTTAATAGTTAGGCGCACCTCTGTTCCTTTTTTTCCGCGTATCATTTTTATCGCTTCATTGATGCTCATATCCGTGAGGTCGACGGGTTCGCCGCTGCCTTGCGCCACTTTTAAGATGAGGTCATCAACTTTTAGCTTGCCTGTTTTCCACGCAGGGCTGCCTAGCACCAAGCTCGTCACGCGGATATAGCTATCTTTGGCTTGCAATGTAGCCCCGATACCTTCCAACTTGCCCGACATATTGATGTCGAAGTCTTTTTTCTGTTCGGGTGCCATGTAGTTTGAGTGTGGGTCGTAAGCCGTGGTTATCGAGTTTAAATAAACGGCATACATATCCTCTGGCTTCAGCTCTTTCAAGCGTTTAAACCAATCATCATGCACTTTCAAGACTTTTTTGCGGGCTTCAGCCTCCATTTCCACCTCTGTTTTTATAACAAAAGGCACCTCTTTTTTATCCGTTGCGCCGTCAATTTTTGGCGCGTCAGCTTTTGCGCCGTCAATTTTTGGCGCGTCAGTTTTTGCGCCGTCAATTTTTGGTGCGTCAGTTTTTGAGGGGTCGGCCACTTTTTCGCCGCCGTCGGTTTTGCCTTTCTTATCTTTTTTCTCTTTTGCTTTTTCTTGGTCGTCTATCATGTCGCTCAAGCGCGATAGCACCTGAAACTTCAAATATTTACGCCAAAGGTCGCGCAAGGCGGCATCGTCGGCGGCATAGCCGCGTTTATCGTCGTCGGCTTCATATTCTTCGTCTTTTGTAAATTCGAAGGGTTTGTCCAAAATTTCTTTATAAATTTTCTCGCATTGCGCAATTCGCTCTGTCCGCGTGTTGGCAACCAAATTATAGAAATCGAAGGTCATGTTCTGAATTTCATCATCAATCGATTTTTCATACTTTTCAAACTTTTTAGTGTCTTTTTGGGTATAAAAAAGTTTACTGGGGTCGGTGTCTTTTAGAAAAATATCATAGACACGCGCCGAATACTCGTCGTTCATTTTTTCGGGCGAAAAGTGCATTTTGCGCATACCCTCTGTAACCATATCGAGCAAGGCTTTTTCTTTATCGCCCATCAACTGCCAATAAGTTGCGCTCATTAGCAATCCTGCCCCAAAAACAGCGGCGGCCACAAAACTCCAAAATTTTAGGTTTTTTTTCATTATTTGAATTGATTAAAAATATTGTTTATTATAATGTATGATATATTTTTTTTGTACCTAATTTAGGTCTGCGGTTTAAACGAAGTTTAAACAACTCTTGCTTCCTCTTTTAAACCTTCGCGCTGCGAAACCCTGCGAAACCTTGGGGAAGCCCTGGGTTAAAAAATGGCACTGCGTTTTAAAATAAGCGTCCGCAGCAAAATAAACACGGTTCTCATTCGCTCAGAACGCCCTATTTAACAAGGGCTTCAAAACCGTGATTATTTATGCCCTACTACTTATTCTTATTTTGAATGGCAAATATACAGCATTTTTACTAAAAGCAGCCCCACTTTTTAGACAAAGAAGCTCTTTATTACGACAAACGTGTACTTATTTAATTCTAAGAACGATTTTTAAAACGATTCGTTGTCTTCTTTCGTTTTTTAACACAAAAACAACTCCTTTCTTAGCTGTTTGGTTCTTAGAACGCTCAAACGGTTGGTTTTATTGTGTAAACGGTTTTTTATTTTTAAAAACGCCATTCGTAGCCTACCAACAAAATGCCTTGCAAGTACCAAAACGAGTGATTTGCCTTGCCTTCGTCCATAATTAAAACATCGGTATAGTTAGCGAAGCCGCCTTTGAGGGTCGGCTCTATAAAAAAGCGTTGAAACGGGTAGTAACGCAGCCCAAATTCGGCAGCAGCCGTATAGCCTGCAATATGAAACTCGTTATCAAGCTGTTTACCCCAAAGTGTGACATCGGTTTTTGGAATAACGATGCCTGCGCCTACTTTGCCAATTGCGGTGAGTAAACTGCGGCTTTTGGCTTTGTTTTGCAAAAGCATTTTTTGTCGTACATAGTTTATTTGCAGAAAGTTAGCACCGTTTGTGTGTTCAAAATGAAGGAATTTTTGCGGGTCTAAAACCAGCATACTATCCACCGTTTTACCGCGCAAATTGCCCGTAACACGCGCCAATTGCCCGTCGTTTACCACATATTTTGTGTGGTCAAAATTGATTTCGATAGCCGAAGTACACGCTTCGTCTAAAAACATTCCCATACGATAATTGTATTGTGGCACGGTTATTTCCCAAGGCTTCGTGAGAATAGCGTCAAAATCGGGTTTGTCGGAGGCGGCGGCTTGATGCACCGTAAAATCGTATGCAATCGCAGGGTCTGAATTTGTGCGAAAAAAGTGAATATCGCTTGGCGTATAAATTTCGTGATTATAGCCCCATTGAAAGTAAAAGGCGTGTTTTTGGCAGAAAGATGTTTTTTCAACAGGCTCTTTAATAGCCGATTTTTCTACAATTTGCGCCGCCGCGCCGCCTATAAATAAACAGTTGAGCAGGAAAATAAAAACGTTTTTTTGGTGCATTGCTTTTTTTATTACATTTTTAGTGAAAAAAATTTGACTGCAAAGGTAGGCTTTTTTCGCGTATGAACGGGGTAAATGTTTTTTTTATAAAAAATAAATGCCTCTTTATTTGTTTTATTTATATAGAAATACACAAAAAAAACGTATCTTTGCCCCCTACTCTAAGCAGTAGTATTATAAACACGCACTACATTGAATCCTGTAAAATTAAGGTGTTCTGGTTTACTCAGTCTTATTCTCTACCCTAAACTTTCGTCATCAGCCAACGCTGCCCTTCTTACCATCGGAAGTACAACAGCAATTGGCGGACTAACAGGTTTACTTTTTTTGAAAACAAAAACCTATAAATTACGGTAAGGAATGAGCGTAAAATAAGTTGTCAAAACTTAACAAGTTATTCTTGAAAGACATCAGACAGGATTAAATGGATTAACTACTAAGGAAGCCCTATTAAAAAATTAATTAATCTTTTACCATTCATCAAAATGAAGTCAAAAACAATCCTCCTCGCCCTCCTTTTTTGCGCATTTTGGGCGAAAGCGCAAGTTTACTACTACCACTCGTCGCAGTCGAACTACTCGTATAGCGAGCAGTACATCAATTCGCATAGCACGAGCCGCAACTTGTCAGTCGACAATGCCGTCGACCAAACTTTTGGCTATTTAGGCCGTTTGATAGACGAGAAGAAAGAAAAAGAAGCGGCGCAAGCTAAAAAAGAAAAAATGCAAAAGCGCGTGGCCGAAATGCGGAAATACTACGAATCGTTGAGCAAATACCCTCAAAAAATGCTCGATGGTTGGCACGAAGGCGTACTGCTCGGCAGCGACGAGTATATCGCAGATGCCAAATTTTTGGTAAAAAACAATAAAGTCACAGAAATGGTTTGGGATGATTGGTTGCCACAAGAACTCAATTTTTCAGGGCCAATTTTGAAATGCAAAACAGGCATCAGAATAAAAGACGGAAAAGGGCCGCTCGAAGGCATTATCGACGTGATGTTCATCAACTTCATCGCCGACAGCACATCTACGGCAAAACCCGCTCTGAAGCCAGGTAAAGTTACTTTTTGGACGAATAATAAAAATATCAAAAAAATCGGCCTCCAATTCGAAGATTTTAGTTTGGGGCATTTTACACACTATTTTCCTTACGCTTCGCCACCAAAATGCGGCGCAGATAGCGAAATTGTCGTGTATTTCAAACCAGGACTTTATACCTACAAAGCAACGATATTAAGCGACTGGGGCTACTCGAACTACAAAACACTCTGCGAGGGCAAAGTCCGAATAACCGAAGAAGGCTGCGAAATTATTCAAATAAATAAAGAAAGCGACCTGAAAAGGTGACGCGACAACGAGTTTAATATATTCTCCAAAGAACCGCTTTTGTCAAGTAGTTCTTTGGAGATTTTTGTAAAATAGCGTTCCAAAATAGGTTAAAACCAATCACAATAAGCGATTTTTTCAGGTTCGGTGCGCCGCAAATTATCACGCTACGATGCGCAAACCAACCTCTTAGTTGGCATTAACGCATCGGGTAAAAGTAATTTTATCCGCGCCTTGCGTTTATTGCAAGCCAGTTTCTCCCACCAAAATAAAGGGCAAGAAATAAGTAGAATCATTTTCAACAGTTCAACCCCTCCAATACGATGACTCCACCGCTCACTTTCAGTCAAAAAGTGTTGAAATCGCTACAACCAACAGCTATTATGTTGGCGTTGATGGGCGTATTAGGCGTTTTTTTATACCTCACCAATCAGCCAGTTTATTGGTGGAGTTATGCGGCATTGAGTTTATTTTATAGCATCGTTTTCTTTTTGGGGGCTTATGCCGAACATTTTAAAAATGAAACTACGAATGAAGAGGTCTTAGTGGCGGGGCGCAATGTGCCGTTGTGGGTCGGTATTTTCACGATGGCCGCAACCTGGATTGACGGCTCTTATATCAATGGAACCGCAGAAGCAACCGCTTCTTCGGGCTTGATTGGCGTACAAGCGCCGTGGGGCTACGCACTTAGTTTAGTGTTTGGTGGGCTTATTTTTGCGCGACCGATGCGGCGCGGCGGGTATAAAACCATGCTCGACCCGATAGAACATAAATTCGGCAAAACCGTCGCTTCTCTTTCTTTTTTGCCCGCCCTTTCGGGCGAAATATTCTGGACAGCCGCCGTTTTGACCGCATTAGGCACTACTTTTAGCACCGTCATCGGCTTAGATTTTACTTGGGCTATCATCATTTCGGCAACTATTACGATTGTTTACACCATGCTCGGCGGACTGTGGGCAGTGGCGATGACCGATGTTTTCCAACTCGTTTTCTTACTCTTAGGCTTGTATATTATCCTTCCCTTTGCGCTTTCGCATACAGGCGGTTTAGCAAATACTTGGGCTTTATACAGCGCAAAACACGGCGCAGCTGCCAACCTTTTGCCTCCGTTAGACGGCTCTTACGGCAATAAAATTTGGAATTGGATAGATATTTCGCTGCTCCTCATTTGTGGGGGCATTCCTTGGCAAGTCTATTTCCAGCGCGTTCTGTCGGCTCGAAGCGAAAACGCGGCCATGTGGCTAAGTATAGCCGCAGGTGTTTTGTGCATCGTTGCGGCTATCCCCGCTTCGCTGATTGGCATGGTTGGCGATGTGGTCGACTGGCACTCGCTCGGCTTAACCGCCCCTGCGAACGCCACGCAAATGCTGCCCTACGTCATTCGCTACCTCACGCCAAGCATCATTGCCATTTTAGGTTTGGCGGTGATAGCGGCGGCGGTCATGTCGTCGGTTGATGCCTC
>JBEEMU010000302.1:0-4370 GCA_041192485.1 Bacteroidota bacterium
GCAGCAATTTGCCCATCGCTATTATTTCAAGGCGTGGATAGCGATACAAAACGCAGCATGGCAGTCGGCGTTGCGCCAAATCCAAGCTCGGGCATGACTTATATCAAAGTAGGTAGCCAAGAACGCACCGAAGCTGAATTTAAAGTAACCGATGCTTATGGCCAAATCATTGCTATTCAAAAAGTAGTGTTAGCGCCAACCGAAAATAATATCATCGAGTTTGATGGTAGCAAACTTAGCGCAGGGGCTTACTACTTTACTATCGATAATGGTAAAGATAAAATCAGCGATAAAATCATTGTACAACACTAATTTGTACAATGTTAATCATGCAATGTTAATCATTTTGTAATTATAAAAAGCGGCTGCTCAAACATAAAGTTTGGGCAGCCGCTTTTTTATACAAGAATGGAACAAAAAAAAAGACATTAACAATTGAAACGCGGAGCGTTGTCAATCGTTAATGCTTCACTTCTTAACCAAAAAACCAAAACAATGAGTAATTCTATTGCAAAGATACGCTAATCATTGCCGAACATACAAGTGCCTTTGAGTAAACGGTTTATTTGGTCGAGTAAACGGTATTTTAAACGCTTTGCGACAAACTTTTAACGCTTTTTCAAGTAAACGGTCGAGTAAACGGTCGAGTAAACGGTCGAGTAAACGATATTTTATGGTAGCCTTATGACGAATGATCGCTGACAATAACCCACGCCCCGTTTATCTTTTTCCACAACAAAGTAAAATAGCCTTGAAGGTCGCCTTTTTCGGGGCGAGCGAGATGCCACTGTCCCACAATATAAGCCGACTTTTTGCCTAATAGGTCTATTTTCAAAATAGTAAAATCGAGTTTGCCCATAGCCGACGCGCCAGGATACGATTTTTTATAATTATCGAGCGTTTTTTGCCAACCCTTTTGCAAGCCGCTTTTGCCCACAAATTCGAGGTCTTCCGACTTCCAATAGCCTTCCATAAATCCCTCGATATCAGCGCGATTCCATGCCGCTTCCTGCTGTCGCAAAACAGCGCGAATAGCAGCCGTATCGGTGCGCGTTCCTTGCGCGAAAGCGTTAAACACCCCTGCCAGAAGTAGCAATAGAATAGAGATGCGGTGCGTTTTTTTCATAAAAAAAATATTAATACCTTGCGCCAAATTGCAGGGGCTTTCTATAGGTAAACCCTCCTCCTATCGCCGCAGTGCATAAATGTGTTCGTCTAAAAAAGCGTTATTTTTAAAAAGCGTTTGTTTTAGATGCGCTTCCAATTGAAAACCTAATTTTTCCACCACGCGCATCGAACCAATATTTGGGCCAAAAACACGCGCATAAATGCGAGTTACGTCGTAGTTTTTCCAACCAAATTCAACTAATAGCCGCACCGCGTCGGTTGCAATACCGCGCCCCCAGAAAGGTTCGCCTATCCAATAACCTATCTCTAAGTTTTTGCAATCGATATCGTCTTTCGGGTGAACGCCTGCGCCGCCTACAAGCTGCCCGTCGGCTTCTACCGCAAAAATATGCACAAAATCGGAGCTTTGCGTCATCGCAATAAAGCCATTCGCATCGCTTAATGTGTAAGGGTACGGAAAGCGATTGGTCAAATTACCCCCAATTTTAGGGTTATTTGCTAAGGTTGCGAGCTGCTCGGCATCGCTATTCCCCCAAGGTCGGAGAAGGACTTTCATTTTTGATTGTTTAAAATTCAAGTAAGTAGTGCGCAGCGCAAAGATACGGCTTTCTTTATTTTTTTAGCTTTTTCAGCAATTTATTTTTAGAATAAAAACATATTCAACGGTTTATTTGTTTGAAATAAGGGGATATTTCATGTCCTGTCATCGTTGCGTAAAAAATAAAACCATTCAACGTTGCAACAACGTCATGCAGAGTCATTTTTTAAACGCAGAGTTTCCGCAGAGTTCTCGCAGAGTTTCCGCAGAGTTTCCGCAGAGTGGGATTTAAAAGAGGGCGCAAGAGGTGTTTAAAACTTCGTTTAAACGGCAGGCCTAAATAGATACGTTTTTTTATAGTCAAATTTAGCGGAAGAATAGAGATTGTTTATAATATTAATAAAATAAGAACTACTTTTGCGACCGTTAAATAATCTATCACTTCTTAACCGCTACCTAATTATAATATGGACCGCTTTATAGGAATTATTGGCATTGCTATCATTTTGGGCATTGCGCTCTTAATGTCGAACAACCGCAAATCAATCAACTGGATTTTAGTCGTAAAAGGGCTGGCAGTTCAGCTTGTTTTGGCTCTGTTCATTTTAAAATTAGCACCTTACTGGCAAGGCATCACGTTCGCGCTGGTCGATGTAGCGATGCTCGCCTTTTTGGTTAAAAACCTATTAGATGGTAAAGCGTGGTGGAAGGTAGGTATTGCCTTAGCCGCAACGCAAGCCTTTATGTTGCCTGTGATTGCGCAGGCTATCGGCTGGTTTGACGGAACGCCGAAACCCGTGTTCAAAGTAGTAGGCGAAGGCATTACGAAGCTGCTCGATTTCTCGAATAAGGGTTCAGAATTTGTGTTTGGGCCGCTATCGAATACGCTGATGCACGCTGGCGTTTTAGACAAAACCTTTGGCCCCGAACACGCTTTTATCTTTGCCATAAAAGTGGTGCCAACTATTATTTTTGTAGCGGCTTTGGTGAGTATGATGTATCATTTGGGTATCATGCAGCGGGTTATTTCGCTAATCGCTCGCGGGGTTTACTATATCATGCCTGTAAGCGGCGCGGAAGCATTAAGCAATGTAGCGAGCGCGTTTGTGGGGCAGGTTGAGGCGCAGATTATGATAAAACCGTATGTCGATGGTATGACGAAAAGTGAATTGTTGGCATCGATGTCGGGCAGTATGGCTTGTATTGCAGGCGGCGTAATGGCGGTTTATATTTCGTTTGGCGTTCCCGCCGAATACTTGTTGGCGGCAAGTATTATGGCGGCACCCGCAGCATTAGTTATCAGCAAAATCGTGTATCCAGAAACAGAGGAATCGCAAACAAAGGGTTTTATTAGCCTGCAAGTAGAAAAAACACACGCCAATATTCTCGATGCCCTTTCGCATGGCGCAAGCGATGGTATGAAGATTTCTATCAATGTATTAGCCATGCTTTTAGCGTTTATCGCGGTTATCGCTATGGGCGACTTCCTCTTAGGGCAGTTCGGTAGCCTATTATTTAATATCGGTTTATCGCCCGATATGGTGGGCTTCGACTTGCAAACGCTTAGTTTTAAAACCCTTTTAGGCGGCGTATTCTCGTTTTTCGCGTATATTATGGGCGTTCCCGCAAAAGATACCTTCATGGCAGGGCAACTTATGGGTACAAAAATGGTTATCAACGAGTTTGTGGCGTATTTAGACCTTGCGCCGCTTATCGGCAAAGGAACCTTAGAGCCAAAAACTATCGTAATCGTTTCGTTTGCCTTATGCGGTTTTGCCAACTTTTCGTCTATCGCTATTCAAGTAGGCGGCATCGGCGAGCTGGCTCCGTCGCGCCGCGCCGACCTCGCGAAATTGGGCTTCCGTGCGCTTATTTGCGGCACCTTAGCAAGCTATTTGAGCGCGACAATCGCAGGGATTTTGTTTTAGAAATCCGTTGAAAATATAGAGAAAGGGGCATCTTTTGGGCTTGGTAAATCACTCCTTTTACACACCGCCTTGGCAGGCGCGACTTCAGTCCGCCTCACAAAACAAATCCGTTGAAAATACCTAAAGCAAGGGCGGACTCACGTTCACTAACCAGAAACGTGGCAGTCGTACATCGCTTGCGTAAAGTTGGAAAATCATAGGTGTCACTTCCCTTCTGTTATAAAACCCGCGCTTGGCTGCCAGAAACAGCGGAGGGCGGGTTTTATTCCCATTAGGGCTTAGGCAATAACTTTTCAACGTATCAACCAAAAGGGAATAAGTGTTAAAAAACAAAAAAACACAGCAATTTTATCAAAAAGCCGTATATTTGCAAGGTAAATTTTTAAACAACGTATCATGTCAAAATACATCAATCCTTATACCGATTTCGGTTTCAAAAAACTCTTTGGCGAAGAGGGCAGCAAAGCGCTGCTAATTGACTTCCTTAACCAATTATTGCCGCAGCACCATCAAATCAGTGAGATTACTTTTCAAAACGTGGAGGCTTTACCCGATACGAGCGAAGAGCGTAAAGCGTTTTTTGATATTCATTGCAAAGCAAAAAACGGTGAGCGTTTTTTTTAAAAAACTTGGAAAAGCTCGAAGAAATTCCACAAATATTGAATGAACCGATTTTTACCCAAGCGTTCCAAACGGCAAAAGTTGCAAATTTCAGCTTGCAAGAGCGTAGCGAGTATGAAAAAAGTCGTTTGAGCTATATCGGCATAAAACAGATA
>JBEEMU010000303.1:0-2845 GCA_041192485.1 Bacteroidota bacterium
TTAAACCACCCTCAAACTTGTGTACATTGCACAGCCTCAAAAAGGTGTCGGTAACGTTTTTTAAAGGTAACGTTTTTTTAAAGGTATTTTTAAACCTACGGTTGCAACGGCGCGTTTGTAAAGATGATATAATCTATTTTGCAGGCGGCAAAACCGTTTGCGGGGTTCGCGAGGTGTAGCATCGACACTTTGCCTATTTTGTCGGGATTGTGCAGGCTATTTCCTTTCGGTGTAGCAGGTTGTCCGTTCACGAGTGTAACAATATCGGCATATTTAACGGTTATTAATTTCCAACCCTCCCAGTTTACGGTAATTTCGTAGTCGTATTCGTCATCGGTATTTGCATTGATGAGCCCGTCGGCGTTTTCGTCTTCTTTAAATTGAAATAAAACCTTCGAGTCGTTGGTATTTGGCTCGCCATAAATCAAGCAATTAAAATACACTTCGTCGGGGTTTGTGGAAAGTGCTAAGGTTTTCGCCGTTCCGTAAGCGCGTGCATTGAAATCAATCAAGCCGATGAGCCAGTCCCAATTGACGGTTCCTGCCATGCGCAAATATTTCGCGCCTTGCGGCGTGAGAGCATCGTTTTTAATGGCAAAATCCATGTTTGCGCCTGTTTGCACAAATTTTGTCCATTGCGAATTAAAGCCATTTTCAAAATCGGCGAGTACTAAGCCCGCATTTTGTTTGATAGATTTTATTTTTACAGGCACTTGAAAACTATCCTGCACCGCTTCTATTTTGAGTTTTGCAGTGCATTTTTCTGCTTTAAATAGCGGGAAAACGGTGGTAGAGCCGTTCCAAACGCTATTTGTGATATCGATGGTTTTGCCCTGCCCTGTGATAATTTTTTTGGCTTTTGAGGTTTGCCCAGTCACCGTAATCGTCCAATTTACGACTTTATTGAACTTAGCAGAAAAGGAAACCGTTTCTGCGTTTGCAAACGCCACACTGTCTTTTGTGGCTTTGAAGGGCGAGAGAACGCGAAACGAGCTAAGGCTTTCTTCGATGCTTGGCCCGTCGATGGCAGTAGTATCTTTGCGGCAAGCCGATAAGACGATTAGACTGCAAATGGCTGTGAGAAATAAATATTTTTTCATTTTTTTAAGATTTAAAACAACATATTATAAATGATAGAAAACTGGTTGGTCGTGTAGCTCGGATTGTTTTTTAGTTTATCGTCATATTTGCTCATTTGATACATGGCGCATAAATAGATTTTTTCGTTGAAGCGGCAACGCGCACCTGCCGCAATGAGTTGTTGCGACAAATCGTAGGATTGATTAGAAAAGTAATCTACTGTAGAATATTGGTTGCGGTCGGCTAAAAAGTCGTTCCCTTTCGTTTCGATTGCCATTATTCCGCCCAAAATATCGATTTTCGGCAGTACTTCAAACTCCAAACCCGCGTGATATTGCATCGAAGTAAGTGCCACTTTTTCGCCTTCAAAAGAGCTATTGCGATTAGTTGTTTGGTAGTTTGCGCCTAATTGCACCTTGAATAAGCGGCTGAAATTGGCTAATTTATTGAGTTCAAACTCGGTAATTAGTTTGTTTTGTGTGAATTGTTTGAGTTGAAAAGTGCCTTGTCCGCGTATTTCGGAAAGGCTGTAATGTTCGGCATTTACAGTAATGCCTTTCGGTGACTGATAGTTTATTTTGCCAAAAAATCCTGCGCGATTGAAGGTAGCGATACCGAAAGGCAGCACATTATTATAAACGGGATTGATGACAGGCAGGCTTGTTGAAACCGATGCATTGTATAAATTATCGTTGCGTATCATATCTAAGACGCTCAACGGGCGATTTGTTTGCTTATTAGTATAGCGGTTGTAAAAATTTGGGATTGCCGCATAATTCACGTTTTTGCTTTGTGCGCCGATGCTTCTAAAATCGGGGCCAACCTCCAAATAGCCGCCTGTCAGACTGACATTTTGCTTAATTAAGCCTATTTTTGCGTAAGCATGAATGAAATAATCGCCCAAATACGAGGCTTTGAAGTCGCGCGTTGTGTAAACTTCGCCCTTTCCGGCTTCGGCTTTTGCTTCAATATGCAGGTTTTTAATATCGTTTGCATAGCCCGCGTTGAGGGTTTGCACGGTGTTTTTGTAGGAACTCGTGTCGGCAACCGTTCCTTTCAAATCATAGACATAAAAGCCATTGAAGCCCACTTTGAGGTGTTTGCTTTGGCTTAAGCTAACGCTTACACCGCTCATCAATTTATCGGGCAGTAGCCCAAAATCGGTGGCTTGCAGGCGGGTTGTATAGCCCGAAAAGTCCAATTCTTTGAGGTATTTGGAGAATTTAAACCCAAAATCGAGATTGACCCCTTGCTGCCGCCATGTATTTTTTTGGTAGAACTTTTCGTATTGTACGATTTGGTTTTGCAGGTTGAAAATAGCAGGCATCGAGTCGACGCGGTCGGCATTGTGATTATAGAGCGTGAACGGCGTTTGTTTGAGGTTTAAATCGCCGATTTGATAGCGCAATACGTCGCCTACCACGCCTTTGAGCCATAGTTGCCGCACGCTGAACGTGACTCCCGACCCCCAAAATCCGCCGAAATTGTTCTGAATTCGAAACATTCCGAGTATCTCAACGTTTTTATTGGGCTTGATATTCACGCCCAAATCGATGAGGGCATAGCCGCCCGTGTTTTTCTTGACGGTCGTTGTGTCGGCAACGCTGTCTTGCACGCTTATTTCGTTGTTCGCCATGAACGACCGTGCGCCGCCAATAAACTCAACGGCGCGTTTTTGTTGCGCGAAAGCGGTGTTAGCAATTAACAATAGCGCAACTAAGTAAGGTATATTTTTTTGCATAAAATTGGTTTTTTGATTTGATAG
>JBEEMU010000304.1:0-4261 GCA_041192485.1 Bacteroidota bacterium
ATTATTATTATTATTATTATTACTATTATTTTTTAGAAACCAAGGCGACACCAATAAATATAAGGATTGCCGCAATTATTTTGATGATTGTCAAGCTGTCTTTCCCTAAACTAATGGCGATAATGGTGGCCAAAACGGGCTGCGAATAGATGTACGCGCCCGCTACGCTTGGCGAAAGGGTGCGCATTGCATAGGCATTGCACAGGTAGGCGATGAAGGTGACAAAAAAGAGAACAAATCCCAGGCTCCACCAAGCAACTGGCGTGAAAATTTGCCAGTTGATGCTTTCAGCTTCGCTGAAACCGATAGGAAACACGATGAGTAAACCGAAGCTAAACATCCACGCAGAAACGGTGACGGCATGGTATTTTTGTAGCATTTTTCGTACCAAAACGAAGTAAATGGCGTAAGAAGTGGCATTGATGAAGATAAATAAATCGCCTAATAAGCCATTCGAGCTTAAGTCAATATTTTTACCGCCTAAAATAAGCAATAATGCGCCCAAACAACCTAATGCGATGCCGATTTGCCGCTGCCAAGTAATTTTTTCTTTGATGAGTATGCTCGAAATAATCACGACTAAAATGGGCGTTGCGAGCATGATAAGCGAGCCATGAATGGGCGTTGTCCAGTTTAAGCCTTTGAAAAAGAGGAGCTGATTGATGGCAACGCCCGTTAGTCCGCAAAGGGCTAATCGGGGAATATCGGCTTTTTCTACGCGCTCGCGCACCCAGACTGCGCTCAACCAAAATAAAATACAAGCTGCCATCACGCGCAAAAAGATAAAGCCAAACGGCGGAATAAAATGGGGCATCACGAGTTTTGCGATGCTGTAATTGGCTGCGTAAATAAAGTTGGTGGCGAAAAGCGCGAGGTGCGCCAATAGATTGGTTGGTTTATTCAAATCCTAATTTATTGTTTAATGATAGCCAGCCGCCGCCATTATGCACTTCTGCAAAGCCTTGATTTAATAGGCTTGTACGCGCCATACCCGACCGCATACCCGAAGCGCAGCAAGTGATGACTGTCCGGGTTTTATCTAATTTTGGGCTATGAGCGGCTAATCTATCTAAGGGAATATTTATAGAGCCTGCAACATTGCCCCCTGTAAATTCTTGTGGGCTGCGCACGTCGATAATGAGGGCATCGTTGGCTACCAAGTCTTTAAAATTAGGGGTGGGTGCGTCAAAACCGAATAAGTTTTTAAAAAAATTAAGCATGAATGTTAATGAAAAATGAGAAGAAATAAAAAGTCCCTAACACATCGGAATGTGTTAAGGGCTTTTGTTATAGCAATATTATAAGAAATAGCGGATTAAAATAAGCCTTTTTTCAAGGTAAAAGTGGTTTTGCCCACGCTATACCCTTTGTTGTATATTTCCACGTTGTAGTTGCCTGGCTCAAACTTTTTGTCTTTCCACTCTAAGGAAATGTGCGGAGCATCGTTGCTATAATTGAACGCTTTGAACATCGTGAAGCGCGTGTCTGCTCCGTTTTTGTCTTTGAATTGGCCAGAGCCGCTGCTTTCCACAAACAAAGTTTCGCCGCGTGGGTTTGTCACTTTGCAAAGGAAATAGTTTTCGCCTGGCTTTGTCACCAAGTTTTCGATAACATCGAATTCTACTTTTACTTTTTCGCAATTTTTGGCGATGCTTACCACGTCGTCTTTGCTATGGCGCGTCCACATGGGTGTAGCTTTCATATTGTTTACTTTCAAGACCGAGCCGATTTCTACTTTTTCGCTCAATGCTTTTTTCTCTTCTTGCAATTTGGTGGCTTCGTCGTCTTTGGTTTTGATAGTCGATTCGCGGTCGGCAATTGTTTTAACGTGTTCTTCGTTTTTCGTGGTCAAAGAGCCTACGTCAGCTGTCAATTTGGTGTTTTCTTCTTTGAGTTTGGCTATTTCGGCCATAAATCCGTCGCTTTGCGTTTTCATTTCGGTCAAACGGGCTTCTACAGCTGCTAAGGCCTGTTTGTTGCCGCCGCTGCTTTTAATCATGCGTGCAATTTCGTTGCGCTTACGCTCCAAGTCGGCTTTTTGACCTTCAATTTTCGCTGTTAGTTCAGCATTCGAGGTTTTTTGGCCATCGAGTTCTTTTACAGCCTCTTGGTATTGTGCGTCAAGGGCTTTATTAAGCGAGTCGCTTTTCGCAACCGCTTTGTCGAGTGTGTGGATAGTTTCCACTTTTTGAGATTTGTCCCAAAGTAAGTAAACATTGAGGGCAACCGTGCCGAGCAATAGTACGCCTAAGATGATAGGCAATAGGCTGCGTTTGTTTTTTTCTTCCTCTTGTTGTGGTTGAATGTAGTCTGACATATTATATTTAATTAATAAAAATTGATAATGTAGAAAGTGAGTTGTTTGGATACTTAAAATTACTTATATACTACTACTACTTACTTTGCAAACGGCGTACCAGTTTTTCATAAAAAAACTATTTTTTCATATTTTTTTTAATTTTAAATGAAAAATTTTACCCCAACGGTGTTCTAAACGGTTTGAAAGACGAAAAACCCTTTTTCTATTTGTGAACTGCAAAAGTCGTGCATTATTTTAATATACAGTTAATTATATCTGTCATTTTTTTTATAAATACCTATAAAATGCTTATATTGTATCAAAATTAAGTTTAATTTGTTATGGAAATGTCAAAATTAACGGCCATCTTAATTTGCTTTGCGCAAATAGGACATTAAAATAGGAATTGTAAATATCAGAATAGTGGCTACAGAAAGGTAAGTATCGGCTATTTCGCTTTCTAAAAATAGTCCTATTTCGTTGTTCGGCAAGAAATGGTGGAGTGCCGAAAGGGTCAATTTCAGCCCCAGAAGGGCGATAATGACAAAGGCAGATTTTTCTAAAAAAGGGAATTTTTCCATCAAACTGACAAAAAACTGGGCAACAAACCGCATGGCTAAAATGCCGATAAAAACGCCGATACAAATCAAGGCAAATTTATTGGTGAATGCGATGACAGCAAACACATTATCGATGGAAAACGCCAAATCCATGACTTCTACTAACACGATAGTTGCCCAAAAATGCCCGAGCCAACCCACGCTATACCGATAAAATGGGTTTTTGTTTTTTTCTATTTCCGATTCTTGTTCCGATTCTTCTTGGGATTTTTGTTCCGATTCTTCTTTATCTAGCCCGATTTCTTTTGTAAAGAAAAAGTCGTAAGCCAAATAAAGTAAATACAAGCCGCCTGCCACTTTTAACCACCAAATTTTCACTAAAAAATTGGCAAAAAGCAGGCAAATTCCACGAAAAATATACGCCCCAAAAATTCCGTATTTCAAGGCTCGACCGCGCTGATTTTGTGGCAAATCGAGTACCATTGTAGCTAAAACTGCGGCATTGTCAATAGAAAGCAGGCTTTCTATGACTATCAAATTTAAGACGATAAGTAGTGCTTTTTGTAAGTCATCGCCTAAAAGTTGGTGTAAAAAATCCATAGTATAAAAATTTGATTCTAATTTTTTTTAGATATAAGTAGTTACTCAGCTTAGGAATGTGTAAATGATAGCTTGTGCAGGTTTTGCGAAGGATTTTGGCACGAAGCAGGGCAAATTTTGAGTTCAACGCAGCGCGTTGTGCAAAAAATATCGATTTGTTTTGTGAGGCGGACCGAAGTCGCACCTGCCAAGGCCGTGTGCAACATGAGTTAGTCAGCGTGGCGCAAAAGTACGGCTTTTTTAGCTAATTCAATGGTTCTTTTTGTTTTGAATAAAAAAATGCCCTATCTTTGCGTTTTTTAAAGTAATTTTAATCAAATTATTAATAAAATAAAATAGTATGCAAATTATCAAATTAGCCACGTTTGCGTTCACATTGTGTTTCCTGCAATCTTGCGCCAGCAACGCCCAATCGGTTGGTCTTTCGGTCGACGACTTTGAAAAAGGGATTGCTACTGCCGAAACCCAGTTATTAGATGTCCGCACTGCCGAAGAGTACCAGTCGGGGCATTTAGCGAATGCGTTGCAGGCGAACTGGAACAATACTGCCGAGTTTCAGAAACGGGTAGTTGCTTTAGACAAAAGCAAGCCTATCTATGTGTATTGCTTAAGCGGTGGGCGCAGCGGTGCGGCTGCGGCATGGCTGGAGCAAAACGGCTATAAAACCGTTTTTAATATGAAAGGCGGTATAAATGCGTGGAAACAGCGCAATAAAGCGGTGGAAGGCTCTGATAATACGCCGAAAATCAGCTTAACTGATTTTTTGGCGACTGTCCCACACGACAAAATCGTTTTGATAGAC
>JBEEMU010000305.1:0-7989 GCA_041192485.1 Bacteroidota bacterium
CGGGTGCCAACGAAACTTGGGCTGATAGCATGGAACACGTTTCTGTGCGCTTTATTTATGGCTTATTTGAAAACCAGCTTTGTCCAACAGCCACTCAAAATAGCCATATCGTACCTATGACTATTGCGCCAAATCCTGCATACAACGAGTTCTCTTTGCGTTTGCCCGAAGTACCAAGCAGCTACACGGTGACGCTTATCGACTTATTAGGCCGTACACTAAGCACTCAAAAAAGCAATGCCTCAGTATTAACAATACCGTGCGGCAATATGCCAAAAGGGGCGTATATCGTCCGTTTAGTCTTTGATAATGCCACGGTTCAACCTGTTTCGCAAAAACTTATTGTGGAATAGGATTTTTATAAAATTATAAAAGCAAAACGCATCAGACCTAATAAAGGTTTGATGCGTTTTTTTTATCTTGCTGCTAATACTACGTTGATAATAGATTATCCTTAAAATCCGTGTTCCTAAAACTTTCCATAGGATATAGAGGCGCAGGTGTTTCAAAACTTGTTATTTTTCAAAAAAGACCGCTTCGACAAATGTCAAAGCGGTCTTTTGGTAACTATATTAAAAAAATGGGGCTACTATTTGTATTTACGAGAAACTTTTTTAGGTTTTTTGCTAAAGCCGTTACCGCCTTTAAACTTGTTACCCGCTGGGCTACCTACGCGAGTCATCGCACAACGGAAGCCAGTAGAGCGCGACGATTTGTCTTCGTCCATGAAGCGACGTGCGCCTGGAGAAGCCCAGAAAGCACGGTCAGCCCAAGAACCGCCTTTGATAACACGCGCTCTGTCGCTTACCAAAGAGGTAACGCCATAGTTGTAAGTCACCTCCGATTGCTCATCGCCATCTAAATAGTTGATAACATTCCCTTTTTGGTAGTTTTGACGAGTAGCCACATCTTTGTCTTCTACGTCTGCATATTTTACGCGACCCAACGAGTCAAGCTCAAACTCGCCCGATGCGTTTTTGTATTTTTGTTTGTAAACGTTACCACGGAACGAGTTAAGGTCTTGTCCTTGTACGTCGGCCAATGTGCTTGAAGTTAATGGGCGATACACGTCCATTGTCCATTCGTTCACATTACCCGCCATGTTAAATAAACCTGCGTCGTTTGGAATAAACGCACGAACAGGCGCGGTGATGTGCGCATTATCGTTCAATTTACCTGCCATACCCATATAGTCACCGCGCGAGAGCTTGATATTAGCCATTACTTGACCTTGCTCTTTGTTGCGTTTTTGGTAACGAATGCTATGGCCATTCCAAGGATACAAACGACGGTCGCTGATGCGCTCGTCTTTTTTGTAGGTTTGATTTCCGACGAGGGCAAGTGCGGCATATTCCCATTCCGCTTCGGTTGGAAGGCGGTAAGCAGGCAATACGATACCGTCTTCGAAGCGTACAGGGCGGTCGGCACCTGTTTTGTAATCTTTTACGCCTTTGCCTGTGGCACCCACATATTTACCCAAAAGGTAGGCTTCTGTATTAAAGTTGTCCTCTTTCTTTTGGTCAGGGTTCACTTTAAGTACGCCTTTTTCAATGAGAATCATCTCATTTACGCGGTCGGTACGCCATTTGCAATACTCGTTTGCTTGCAACCAGTTTACACCTACTACCGGATAGCTATCGTAAGCGGGGTGGCGAAAGTAGGTTTCTACGAAAGGTTCGTTGTAAGCCAACTCCTCGCGCCAAACAAGTGTGTCGGGCAACGCTTTGTTAAACACCTCGGGATAGTCTTCCTTATAGACGCGCTCTACCCAGTAAAGGTATTCGCGATAGTCTATATTGGCAACTTCCGTTTCGTCCATATAGAACGATGAAACCGTTACGCGACGTGGAAGGTTGTCATAGTCCATCATCACGTCTTGCTCGGTGGTACCCATGCTGAAGGTACCGCCTTCTACAAGTACGAGGTTGGGTCCATTAACCTGACCTTTGTAGTCTTTTTTCTCGAATCCTCCCCATTTCTGGTCATTGTAGTTCCAGTTGGTGGTTGCAGAGGTTTCTTTTTGTTTACATGCCGCAAGCGAAAGTACTGCAAGACTAGCGAGTACGAGCGGGCTTTTAATCCAATTTTTCATCATTACTGTGAAATAGGTTGATTGCAAAAGTGGGTAGTATTTGACTGAATGATTTTAAATACGTTCCGATGGATTGAATACAGTTTATTATTCTTATTACTATTTTGGTACAAAAGTATGGTTTTTTCTAATCTTATTCATATAAACACCAAAATATTTTATTTATTCTATAAATTTTACACTTCGATTAAAGTTTAAGCGGTTAAAAACCTTTTTTGGGGCTATTTTAGGTAAGTGCCCGTTGCAAATCGTGAGATTAGGTAAAGCCAGATAAACTCGATTATTCGGATTATTTATAAACTACTATTTAAAGTTAATAATTTTTCAAAAAAGAAATGATAATGCTTTTCCTATTATAATAACGTAATTTTTTTATTTTTATTGTGTAGCAAGTGAAAAAAAATATTTTTTTTGCTTTTTAATGCTTTTTTTAAAAAAGTACTTTATTTTTAAAATATATAAAACCTTAATAATCAAATATATAATTTTATAAATAAGGGCTATAAATATAAAGTAATATTATAAAGGCTATTTTTTTATTTTTCTAAAATTAATCATCGCTTCTTTCAAATAAGCCTCATAAATAACGGGGTCGCCATCGGGATAGCCTATCGGCGCAGGATTTAGGGTATAAAGTGTGTGGTGATCTTTTGGGTCGACATAGAGCGGCACATAAAGCGGCTGCGAATTTGAATTGAAATAAGTCATTTGCAAATCGACGAATAAACGTCCGATTTTATTTACTTCTCTGTTATCTATACGCGAAACATAAATGTCTTTTTCGGCTAATTCGGTGCGATTATCGCAAGTAAGCGATACCAAAATCATCGAGTCTTTGATATAAGGCTTGATGGTCGGAACTGGCCAAATTGTGTTTTCTGTTTTGCGGCAATTTACGCACGCATCGCCCGTAAAGTCGATGAACAAGGGTTTTCCGCTTGCGGCGGCGGCTTCAATCGCTTCGTCTAAATTATTATGATGGCACGGGATACCCAAAGGGCAGTCTGCTATATTTTCATTTTTTGGTTTATTAAAATAGTTGTAATAAGGCGGCGGAACCAGCCCACTAAAAATGGAAAGCGGGTTGTAGGTAACTAAGCCATAGACGGAATAAGCGACAAAGCCGAGCGAAAGCAAGCCAAAACTTTTGCGTCCCCAAGCAATAGGAGCGTTTTTATCGTCGTGTGGAAAGCGAATCAGGCCAAAATTGTAGAGTGCCATGCCCAAAAACAAAATTGCCCAAAGGATAAGAAACGGCTCCCAGCGCAAAATGCCGCCAAAGAAAGACGCATTTTCTTTAAAATAAACTAAATCGATATTTGACAAAAATTTAACAGCCAATAACAGTTCTATAAATGCAAAATTGACTTTCAAGGTGTTCATCCAGCCGCCCGATTTTGGCAATGATTTTAGCCAAGTAGGGAACAAGGCAAACAAGGCAAACGGTAAAGCTAAAGCTCCCGAAAAGCCTAACATTCCAACAAAAGGCAGTATTTGAATGCCCAAAACCGACGAGCCATTACTCGTGACGGCTTGCACTAACAGCGTTCCGAGAACGGGGCCTGTACACGAAAACGATACGATTACTAAGGTGACAGCCATGAAAAATATGCCCAAAAAGCCGCCTTTATCGGCTTGTGCATCGGTTTTATTTGCCCAAGCACTTGGTAAGGTAAGCTCAAAATACCCGAAAAACGAGAAGGCAAACGCTGTAAATACGATAAAAAACAAGAGGTTTGGAATCCAGTGTGTTGCCAAGGCATTGCCGAGTGCTGCTCCGAAAATAGAGGTTAAAACGATGCCTATTCCTACATAAATTAAAATAATAGACAAGCCATACAGCAAGGCATTTTTAATGCCTTCGTTTCGCGTTTTGCTACGATTTAAGAAAAAACTAACCGTCATCGGTATCAACGGAAAGACGCAAGGCGTGAATAAAGCAAATAATCCGCCCAAAAAGCCTTGTATGAAAATAGCCCAAGCCGAGGTTTCTTCGACGACAGCGGGTTGCAAATCTTTCAATATTTTGTAACGCGCAGGAAAATCAGCCGAGCTTACTGGCCCTGTCGGAACGGCTTTTGGAATCTCTACGGGGGCTATTTTCGCTACCGTATCTTGCGGGGCATCGCTGCTTGGCATTTGTGCGGCTGCGATAATCGCTGTTTGCTTGCCTAAATCCAAGCTGAATTTTTGCGTTTGCACGGGCAAGCAACCCTCTTCATTACAAACGGTGTAAACAATGGCTCCTTGAAGCGGCACATTCGCATTGCGCACCCGCAGGTGTTGCGAAAACAAAGCATCGTCTTCAAAAATAGCGATTTTTTTATGTTGAAAATTAAGGTCGGGTTTGAAATTGCGGTGTCCGCGCTCGTTGATACTGTTTAGAAATTCGTTGTTTCTATCGGCCAACGTGAAGGTTGCGGGTTGAATAGCGCCTTCATTTTGCAAGGAAGCCACTACATACCAGCCCTTTTTTATAGAGGCTTTCGCCGAAATACCAAATTCGCCGCCGCCTGCATTATAGTCAAACGTCCATTTTACGGGGCTTTCGGTTGGCACCAAATTTTCCGCAAGGCTTTTTGGCTGTAAATATTTTGTTTTAGAAAAAATCGTTTTTACCGTAGGTAATGTTGGTTTTGCGGTAGGAGGAGTTGTAGTTGTCGGAGTTGTAGTTATCAGAGTTGCTGTTGTAGCTGTAGTTTTGGGAGGCGCAGGCGCGGTTTTGGAAGCAGAAGCTACAGGCGTTTTGGGCGAAATAGTCGAGTTATTAGGCGATGCAACCGTTGGCGCAAGTTCCGCAATTTTCGGACTTGGCAACGAAATGCTAAACGGAACATCAGTTGGCGTTAAGCATTTTTTATCATTACACGTTAGAAAACGCAAGGCTCCTGTGACATTTTTAGTCGGTTTTAGCGTTTTTATGTGCTGTGTAAACAACACGCGCTCCGTGTATTTTGTCACAGGAATTTTAAAAGTAGGGTCGATACCCGATTTCGTATGTTCCGAGCTTTCGTTTACGGTGCCAACTAATTGAATCCCATTTTTATCGAATTTGAACGACGTAGGCATCGGCCCGCCCTTCCCTATATTTTGCGAATAGACTATCCAGCCACTTTGAATAGTGGCTGTTATCAATAAATCGTACTCATTTTCAGCCGTTTCCTTGGCGGAAAAAGACCATTTTACAATTTTTTCAGGGTCGATAATGCCTGACTGTTGAGGCACGTTTTGCGCAGGAGCAGCAAACGGCAAGCATACACCGAGCAGCAGCGCAGCGTATATACGAAAGGTTGATAACATACGAAAATTCATTTTATGGGCTTTAAAATGAGCCCCGTGGCAAAATAAACACGGGTATCATTAGCCCAGAACGCCCTATTTAACTGAGTTCAATGTAGCGAGTAATTTATATACTCGCTACCTATGAGGTTTACTATTTTTTCTTTTTCTTTTTTTCCTTTTTTGTCGATGCTGATGTCGATGTTGATGTCGATGCATCTGCTTTTTGGGCAGGCTTTGTTTCAACAGCCTTCACAGCGGCAGGCTGCGTAGATGCAGCGGGTAGCTTCACGGTAAATTCGTATTCTGATGGCGGCAAACATTTGTTATTATTGCACGTCATAAATTCAACTGTTCCGCGCAACGGTTGTTTAGCGTCTTTCACTTTAACGTGTTGCGTGAAGCTTACCTTTTCGGCAAATTTGGTTACTTTCACGCCGAAATTGTCATCGATGCCTTCTTTTTTATGGTCGCTTTGCTCGCGAGCTTTGCCGACAAGTTCTGCGCCTTGCCCTTTTTTCAAGGTAATAAGCGTAGGAATAGGGCCGCCTTTTTCTAAGGTTTGCGAATAGGTGTACCAGCCTTTTTCGATGGTAGCGGTAAACACAATATCGTATTCGCCTGCGCCTGCTGCTTTTGCTTCGGCGCTCCATTTTACAATTTTAAGCGGATCTTCTATTTGTGCATAGGCGTTTGTGAGTAAACCAAACGCAAGGGCTGCAATTGCAACTAATTTCATATAAATTTTATTGTAAAGTAAGGTGCTTGCGCACAATTGAAAATGTTTTTTCGATTTAAAAATTCAGTTTATATTCCATACCGCAAAAATACAATGCTTTTTTATTATTTGTATGAAAATAAAACCAAAGAATCGCATTATGACAAAAAAAAGAAAATAAATATATGTTTTGTTTACTTTTTGTGTCAAGCGGGTGGCTTTTGCTTGTTCTTCGTCGCTTGTTCTTCGTTGCTTGTTCTTCGGTGCTTGTTTGGAACACGGATTTTTCAAGAATAGGTCACGGATTAAGGCAGATGTAAAATGGCTCGACTTGTTCTATATGCTTTAAGTGTCTGTGGCAGAATAAACACGGGTATCACAAGCCCAGAACGCCCTATTTAATAGGGTTCAATGTAACGATTATTTATACACTACTATTTACTAACTATTTACTAACGTATTTTGAACAAAAAAAGCCTAAAAGATAGTGTGGAAAAAAGTTAAAAAAAAGTTAAACTTTGATAAACGGCGATACTTGCTGCGCAAACGACATTCATAGAGGTATTGATACCAAGCATCGGCAGGTGAAGTGTTGCAACGGCGAGGTCTAATAAGTCTTGCGAAACGCCGCTGTTTTCAGCTCCTAAAATGAGGATTGTATTTTTTTGAAAATCATAGAGATTATAAGGAACGCTTTGCGTTGTTTTTTCAAGGGCAACAAAGGTGTTTTTTTGCTGTAAAAGCAGTAGTTCGGCTTCTGTTTCAATAAAAACAAGCTGTAAATAGGGTAAAACCTGCCGTGCCGTCGCCATTTTTTTAGCAATAGACGGTTTGCAATTATAAAAATAAACCGTTTGTAGCCGCGCCGCATCAGCCAATCGCAAAAGCATACCGATATTGCGCACATCGGTAATGCCATCGAGCAGAAGCGATAACGGGGTGCGATTGCTGTGTATCTCGGCAATTTTGGCCGCAATATTGCTGCGCTCATCGCTAAAATCAAGTTGACGATTCTGGTTCATCGCACGTTTTTATTATTGCTGACGCTTTCCTAAACCGTTTTCCACTCCTGCAAGTCGGGTTCTACATACAACCACTTTACTTCGGGGCAGGCTGTGCGCAGCTGCTCTTCAAAATCGTTGATTAACGCGCTCACTTCGGCGGCTGTGAGGTGCGGCTCACACTCGATTTTGGTGCAAACCAAGACTTCGCCAGGCCCTTGCTGAATCGTAATGCAGTTAATAACTTGCTTGATATTTGGGTGTTTAATAGCAATGTCTTGCGCCGTAATAGAAATAATCGGGTCGGCACTTTCGCCGATTAAAAGCGATTTTACCTCGATAGAAAGGAAAATCGCCACTGCCACCAATACGACACCAATGGCTAAGGAACCGATTGCATCGTAGCTGCCGTCGCCAGTGTAGTACGAAACCGACATGGCGGCAAGTGCGAAAAATAAGCCGATAACGGCTGCCGAATTTTCGCCAAAAATAATGACTAAATCGCTGTCTTTGGTATCGCGAATATATTGAAAAAACGGCGTTTGTCCGCGTCGTTGATTAAACTCGACGATATTTGAAAGCATCGCATACCCTTCTAATACGATAGAAAGCATTAAAATGCCTACGCCCCAGGCCACGTTTTCTACGGGTTCGGGGTGTGCATATTTGTGTATGCCTTCGTAAATAGAGAACATTCCGCCGACCGAAAACAACAGCATTGCTACCATAAACGACCAGAAATACACAGAGCGGCCATAGCCGAGCGGATGTTTGTCGTCGGGCGGTTTTTGGGCTTGTTTCACGCCGATTAAAAGCAAGGTTTGATTAGCGCAATCGGCAAATGAATGGATTGTTTCGGCAAGCATTGCGCCCGAACCTGTCATAAATGCAGCAAAACC
>JBEEMU010000306.1:0-5488 GCA_041192485.1 Bacteroidota bacterium
CCACTATTCGCGAACACGCAGGCAAAGAAACCCTTTTGACGGGGCGTTATGATAAAGGGTGTTGGCATCACTTAGTGGTTGCAAAATCGCAATCGCGCCTCACCATTTATTTAGATGGCAAAGAAACGAACGACATTCCGACCGATGGCGTTTATAATTTAAGTAGCACTGCGCCCTTAACGCTCGGCGAGCATCAGTGCATCGACCCTGTAAATCATACAACCGATATGGTGCGATTTAAAGGCGAAGTTGATGAATTGTATGTTTACAGCCGCCGCCTCACGCCTTCCGAAATAAAAACCTTGTATTTTCCTGTGGACAGAATTGCCACCCGCGATACTGTTATTTATTCGGGCGGTTCGTTTCAGTCGCATATTACCCGCACTTGCGCCGTGCAGTTTGCTTGGCATCCTTCGGCTTCGGTTAGCAATAGTGCCATACCGAACCCGATTATTTCGCCGCCAAGATTATATGGCGCAAGCGATAGTTTGATGTTTTATACCCTGCAATTCACCGACCAGCAAGGCTGCCGCAATACCGATAGCCTTTTTGTGAAAATTGTGGATCCGAGTAAAATTGGCTGCGGAAAAGTCTTAATCCCGCAGGTTTTTACACCAAATGGCGATAATTTAAATGAAACGTTTTATATAAGCAATCCGTATGCGATTGAAAAATTGGTTGTTTTCGAAATTTATGACCGTTGGGGCGGGCGAATTTGGGCAACCGATGACAAATTTGCGCAATGGGACGGGCGAGTCGCAGGCATTTTGTCCACAACCGAAAACTTTGTTTATAAAATAGAGTATGAATGTTCGGGTAAAACCGAACGACAGACGGGGACTTTTACGCTGATGCGATGACGTGAATACTCGGAATAAGTGCCTACCGCAAACTAAAAACGGGTATCATTCCCCCAAAACGCCCTGTTTTTCCCGGTTTAAGCGGGCAATTATTTATATAATTGCTATTTATAGGGGGCAGCCAACTTGTGAGAAACGTGTTTTCTTAGAAGTTGGCTGTTTTTTTTGTAAAAAAACCAAAAGAAATATCGTACCTTTGCCAATTAATTTAAGTTATTTTGTAAAAATAAAATGTCTAAAACTTACATCAAGCAAATCCTTGCTGCACCTGCCGATTTTATAGAAAAAACAGTCGTTGTAAAAGGCTGGTTGCGCACTCAGCGCGAATCGAAAACCTTTGGGTTCATCGAATTGAATGACGGCTCGGCGTTCAGCAATTTTCAAATCGTGTATAACGATGGACTAAGCAATTTTGCCGAAATAGGCAAATTGACGATAGGCTCGGCTATTGCCGTCACAGGCAAAATAGTTGCTTCGCAAGGCGGCGGACAATCGTCCGAGCTGCAAGCCGAAAGCATCGAAATTGTAGGATTAGCAACTGCCGACAATCCGATTACCAAAAAACGGCATACCTTAGACCATTTGCGCACTATGCCGCATTTGCGTGTGCGCACCAATACCTTTATGGCAACCTTCCGTGTGCGCTCACTCATTGCACACGCCATTCATTCGTTTTTTCAGGATAGAGGCTTCGTGTATGTACACACGCCTATTCTTACAGGCAACGACGCTGAAGGCGCAGGCGAAATGTTCCGCGTAACAACGTTTGATGCCGATAAAGCCCCCAAAAACAAGGAAAACGGCTACGACCCGTCGCAAGAACTGATGGGCAAAGAAATGTTTTTAACCGTTTCGGGGCAACTTGCCGTCGAGCCGTTTTGTTTCGGCTTCGGCAACGTTTATACTTTCGGGCCAACTTTCCGCGCCGAGCGCAGCAACACGACCCGTCATGCCAACGAGTTTTGGATGATTGAACCCGAAATTGCCTTTGCCGATATTTTCGACAATATGCAATTAGCCGAAGATATGCTAAAATACGTTATTAACTATGTGTTGAAAAATGCGCCCGACGAAATGGCATTTTTTAATAAAATGGTTGATACAAGCCTTTTGGAACGTTTAAATAGCATTGTTGCCCATGATTTTGCGCGTTGCACTTATACCGATGCGATTGACTTACTCAACGCTTCGGGCAGAACCTTCGAGTTTCCGACAAACTGGGGCGATGCTTTGCAAACCGAACACGAGCGTTACCTCGCCGAAGAGCATTTCAAAAAGCCCGTTTTCGTGTATGATTATCCAAAAGATTTTAAAGCATTTTATATGCGCCTCAATGAAGACGGTAAAACTGTTCGCGCAATGGACTTGCTTGTACCCGAAATTGGTGAAATAATCGGTGGCTCACAACGTGAAGAGCGATTAGATGTTTTGCTGGAACGTATGCACGAAGAAGGATTGAGTGCAGAAGAATACGCATTTTATATAGATATTCGCAAGTTTGGGACACACCCTCACGCAGGATTTGGCTTGGGCTTCGAGCGTGCGGTTATGTACATCACAGGTATGAAAAATATCCGCGACGTGCTGCCGTATCCGCGTACACCTAATAATGCATTCTGCTAAATATTTAGAATGTATCGTTTTCTATAACATTAATGGGGTATATTATGGTAACAAATATAAATATTCAGAATCTATCCGTGGAGGTTTTAGATTTATTAGAACAAATCCACAAATTAAACGAACGGATTGCTGTGAAAAGGCAATCGGAAGAGTTTTCTATGGCTACGCAATACGAATATATCCGCGAACAATTTTACGAAAAACTAAAAATCGCTTTAGCCAAAAATTTTGAAATTGCGGCAGAAGTACAGCATTTGGAAAAAGTCGCGTAGGTTTTTTTTTACTGATGGTATAATTTTTTGAAAATCTTTAAAAAAATGAGGACACACTACAGCTGCGATACGATAAAACTTCGCAGTATTTATTTCTAAAGTATCGCGGTGGTCTAATCCAAGAATATTGCAAATAAGGGAAGCGTTGACTACGTTTTTTTTAAAATTAAAATGATAAATTAAAAATATCATCTAAAACTATGCACGAACCTATACCAAAAAACGTTCGCCTTTCGGATTTGTTTTTAGACCCTAATAACTACCGTTTCATAGACAATATCAACTACGCTTCTGTTCCTATTGAAAAGGAATTAGATAACGATGTTCAAAAACGAACACGCGGGTTTGTGAGCGGTCGCAATAATAATGACATTCAAGACTTACTAAGTAGTTTCGCAGCAAATGGCTTTGTGCCTGTTGACCAAATACAGGTACGTGAAATTATAAATCGCCCAAATCAATACATTGTGGTTGAAGGCAATCGTCGAATTACAGCCTTGAAAACAATGGCTGAACGACACGAAAGCGGGTTTGATATTGGCAAATTAGACCCTTTGTATTTTACAGACGAAAAAATCCCAGTTGTTGTCTATCGTGCCGATGATGAAATAACGCATTTAGTAATGGCTGGCTTGAAACATATTACAGGAAATGTAAAGTGGCCAACCGTAAACCAAGCGCGATTGTTAGCCGATTTGGAGGAAAAAGGAATGTCCGAATCGAAAATCAAAGATATGCTTGGTATGAGTACAGTTACTTTACGCCGTCAATTAAGAACTTTAGCTTTAGTTAAAGCCTATCAAAAAAGCGATTTTGGTGATAAATTTAAAGCCGATATGTTTAATATTTTTGCAGAAGCCATTCGAAAACCCGATATAATGAACTGGCTTGAATGGGAGGACAATACACGAAGTTGCGCAAATAAAATCAATATGAATCGATTTTTTTCGTGGGTATCGCCCGACGAGGAAAACAATGAAGATAGCGAAGAAGAGCAGTCTAAGAAATTTGACCCCATAATTACACGCGGAAGTGATGTTCGCGAAATTGCTACATTTATATATGATGAAACCGCTTTGAAAAAGGTGGAACAAACCCGCAATATTCAGCAAGGCTATCTAACAAGTTCGGCTATTTCTAAAGATAAATTTAGAAATATCATGGATACCATAGACGACCAAACAAATCAAGCATTTAATTTTATCAATGCAGCAACGCCAGAAGATTTAAATAAACTGCTAGAAATACAAAATAAATTGGCACGCCTATCGTTGCCACAAGCACATCTTACCGCATCGACAGGAAACGGGCTACGAGAACATACAATATTAGCAGGAATTGCAAAAGAGCATTTTACATCGCTTTATATTAAAGAATTTAAATTTTTTAAAAATGTGACCATTGATAATATTAATAAAATAAATATTTTTGCAGGCGACAATAATAGCGGAAAATCCACGATTTTAGAAGCCATTTATTATTTAGTTAGACAAAACGATGCTGATGCTTTTTTCGATTTACAGCGTCGCAGAGGCAAGTTTGCAGGTACACTGCCGCTTGCTTGGTTGCAACAAGAATGGCGGAGCGATTTAGATATCGAAGCAAAATTTGATAATCAACGCGTAAGTATTAATATTACCAAAGAACAAGAACAAGACGAAACAATCAATAAAACTAAATACTTAGACACCTTTACGCTTATTAGTCAGTATGCTAACGAAAATGCAGAAACTCGAAGCCGCATTTTTAGAGATAACACGCGCCAAGATTACTATAAAAAAACACAACAATTGTGTCGTTTAGGCTATTCAAGCCCATTTTCAATCGCTAATGAAAAAGATTTAGAACAATTATATGCAAAAAATGTAGAAGAGAAAAATAAAAAGCAAGTCGTTCAAATTCTTAAAAACGCTATCGACGAGTATATTGAAGATTTTGATATGGTGACAGACAATGATATAATTCGATTCAAATTTCAACATCAAAATTTCAACACCTTAGATTTGACGCAATTTGGAGACGGATTTCAGCGCGTATTTAATATTTTGATGCAGTTTGCTTATGCAAAAAACGGTGTAGTTCTCATCGATGAAGTAGAAAACGGCGTACATTTCGAGTTACTTGAAATTTTGGTAAAAGCAATAAAAACACTGTCGGAACAGTTTAATGTTCAAGTCTTTCTTACCTCGCATAGTAAAGAGTGCATCGACGCTTTTTTCACAGATAGAAACGATAATAAAAAAATAGCTGCCTATCGAATGGAGCGCGAAAACGATTTAGTTAAATGTCGCTATGATGATGGCTATCGTTTCGGTATCCTGATTGATAACTTTGGTGCAGATTTGCGAGGGGGACGGGGCGTATGAAAATAGGAATCATTTTGTTAGAAGGCAAGCACGATGACGCATTTGTCTATCGATTGCTGAAAACGGTTGGTTATGGTAACAAAACAGATGCCGATATTGCTAAATTTGGCTTGTTGCACGATTACTTTCAAACCACAATCACTAATTATTACAGTAGTAAAAAGCGAAAAGAAATTCCGACAGACGGCCAGTTGAAAGATATACCCAAATTTACAATTGCAGATAGACCAAGTAATCTGCCTAAACGTATTCTTCAAAAAGAGAGTAGCACCGACCTGCTACTTCTTTTTACATTAGGCGGCGACACGCAAAATGAAGTCGGTAAAAATATTATTGAAGCCTTCGGTGCTTTAAACGGGCGTAATGG
>JBEEMU010000307.1:0-4377 GCA_041192485.1 Bacteroidota bacterium
CATTCCTTAGAATTACTCCATGATAGCTCGATACGCTTTGAGGAGCATAAGGAAGAGCCACGAAAGAACGATGCCTAATAAGCTACCCCTAACAACGCTTGTGCGCAAAGACGGAATGATAGGCGGCAACGGCGCACGCGGCAAATCGACGGCTCGGATATAGGGCTGTTTGCCGTCTAACGACATTTTCGCCACCTCATAATTTTTCGTAATTTCGGCCTTCATAATCCCCAAAAACTGTATATCTTGCTCATATTTCATCACGGGCACTTGCTCTGTTATGAAAACTGAGCCTCTATTCGCATCGCGATAACGCGCCGAACCCGTAATTGCATTTGATAGAGCGGCGTTTATCGAATCGCGGCGTTTTTGCAATAATTTAAAGGTAGAGCTTTCCGCATTTACCTGATTTTTCATATAATATGCGTCGGTATATTCATAGAGCGAGTTCAAAAATTCGCAAACTAACACCTCGTTCGAGTGGGTGAATGTAATGGATAAAACGCCGACTTCGCTCGATTTAAACTCGATGACGTTTTTCAAAATATAATCGGTCAGGGCTTGCAAACCGCGCCACTCGTCGGCCGTGCAAGAGTCTTTGCTATAAGACGTGAATCTTTTAAAGTTTTTCAAACGCGGCTCTTTCGATTTTTTCCATGCTTTTCTGATGTCCAACGAATCGAGAAAATAATTTGCCATAATGCCTTTATAAGCAGGCAGCGAGGTCTTGCTCAAAAGCACTTGCGACATAATGTCTTTGCTTTGCATAATCAAGGTGATTTTGTCCAAAGCCATCACGTCTTCGCCGCCAAGTCCGCCCAAACCAAGCGAGCCTGTCAGCGAGCCTAATAGAGAAGAGCTTGCATTGCTATTTAGCATCACCTTCAATTCTCCTTGATATTGTATGCCATCAAGAAAGACATATTTGGCAACAAAAAGGGCGTTGAAGAATATAAATGACGCTAGCACCCAGTGCCATCGCCTCTTACCTTCGAGGGCATATTCTTTAAGCATCAGTATCATCTCTTTGAGCGATACCTCTTGTTCTTCGGGGATTATGGATTGATTTTCAGCCATTTTAATGAGTAATATTACTTGTTGCTTGAAATAAAGCAATTGAGTTATAATTTTTTTAGCGCACAACCGTCAATTTCAAAACTGTCTGTTTTTTTCACCCTGTAAGATTTTTACAAAATATAATCCTGCGGGAAAACTGGCTATGTTTATTTCAGTTGTCATTTCTGATGTAAGTTGCTCTCTGCCCTGCTGCTGCTCCTATGCTATCCTGCCACACAACTCCATAGCTTTCGCGTACCTACCTATTTGCTCTTTTCCAAGCAGTTTGCATAATATCCTCGATAGAATATTGCGGTGTCCAGCCTAAATGCTTTTTTGCTAAAGAATAATCGGCATAAATAGCCTCAATATCGCCTAATCGGCGGTCGGTTTTGAACACGTTTAATTTCAAATTTGATATTTTTTCAAACGCATTGATAGCTTCTAATACCGTAACGCCTTGCCCGATTCCGACATTGAAAACTTCGCAATTTGTCTCGTTTTTTTCTACAATTAAGTAGTCCAAACTTTTTGTATGGGCTGCCGCCAAATCCATGATGTGAATATAATCGCGAATACATGAGCCGTCGCGAGTAGCGTAGTCGGTTCCGAAAACGCTAAGTTGCGGACGTTTGCCCAAGGCTGTTTCGATAACGACGGGCACCAAATTCGTGGCTTCCACCAGCGGCGATTCGCCTATCAGTCCGCTCGGGTGCGCCCCTGCGGGATTGAAATAGCGGAGTAAAATAAAGCGAATATCAGTGTATCGTTTTGCAAAATGCTCGATGATTCCTTCTCCTATTTGCTTGGTGTGTGCATAAGGCGATTCTGTTTTTTGTAGGGGCGTGTTTTCGGTGACGGGCAACTCGGTTGTGTTGCCATAAACGGAGCACGAAGACGAAAAAATAAACTGTTTCACCCCAAATTCGGCGCAACATTCTAGCACATTGACCAAGCTTGTCAAATTATTGGTATAATACAAGGTTGGTTCAAACACCGATTCGCCCACACTTTTCAGCGCGGCAAAGTGAATGACCCCCGTAATGTCTTTTTCTGCTTCAAAAATGCGCCGAGTAGCCTCTTTATCGCAAAGGTCAACGAGATAATTTTTAATCGGGCAGCCTAATATTTCGGTTACGCCGTCTAATTGCTTGATACTAGAGCGAATAAGGCTGTCTGCCGAAACAACTTCGTAGCCGTGTTGCACTAAATCAACGATGGCATGACTACCAATATAGCCGCACCCTCCTGTCACCAATATTTTTGACATTAATAGTATAAATTTGCTTGTTTATCGTTTAAAAAATCTCATTTATAGAAAAAGAGTATGCTGAATGGCAAGGACTACCTAGGCTTACAATGCCCAATAAATCAAGTCTTCATTTTTGGCCATAGCGCGGAAAGTGCTTTTCACATCAATCAAAATGGGGGTTCCTTTGCTTATTTTTTGGAAATATTCGGCCGTCAAATTCGTGTATTGACTGTGATTGACCGCTACTACGATGGCATCGTAGTCAGAGGCAATCTCCGAGGTTAGCTCCAAGCCGTACTCGTGCTTCACCTCTGCGGCTTCGGCATAAGGGTCTACTACATGCACCATTGCCGAGTAGCCTTTGAGTTCCGACACCAATTCGGCAACCTTCGAGTTGCGTATATCGCTTACATTTTCTTTAAACGTGATGCCCATGACCAATACTCGTGCGGTTTTCGCATCTTTGCCTGCTCGAATGACCGCTTGAATGGTTTTTTTAGCCACGTATGCTGGCATACCGTCGTTCACGCGGCGGCCAGAAAGGATAACTTGCGGGTCGTAGCCTAATTGAATGGCTTTATGCGTGAGGTAATACGGGTCAACGCCGATGCAATGTCCGCCGACTAAGCCGGGATAGAATTTCAAAAAGTTCCATTTTGTAGCGGCGGCATCTATCACGTCTAAGGTGCTAATACCCATTTTACTAAAAATAATAGACAGCTCGTTCATCAGCGAAATATTCAAGTCGCGCTGTGTGTTTTCTATCACTTTTGCGGCTTCGGCTACCTTTACAGACGCGGCCTTAAACACGCCTGCCGTAATAATGCGAGCATAAACGGCGGCTACTTGTTCGGCCGACTCTTCGTCACAACCCGATACTATTTTTGTGATAGTGGCAATCGTGCGCTCTTTATCGCCTGGATTGATGCGTTCGGGTGAGTAGCCAAATTTGAAGTCGGTATAAGCTTTCAAGCCCGACACATTTTCTAAGATAGGCACACAGTCGTCTTCCGTACAGCCCGGATACACCGTTGATTCATACACCACATAATCCCCTTTTTTCAGCACCATACCCAAGCTTTTGGAGGCTTTTTGCAACGGCGTGAGGTCGGGTATTTTATAATCATCGACGGGCGTAGGCACCGCGACGATGAAAAAACTAGCTTCGCGCAGTTTCTCCAAACTTGCGGTAAACTCGATGTCTTTATTTTCAAAGTCTTCGGACGACAATTCCTGCGAAGGGTCGATGCCTGCTTGCATCATTTCTACGCGCCCCTGATGAATATCAAAGCCAATAACTTTGAAATATCGAGCAAATTCTAAGGCGATAGGCAAGCCGACGTAGCCTAAGCCGACGACGGCTAAGGTTGCTTGTTTTTGTTCTAAAAGAGAAAAAATGGGTATTTTGCTATTCATAACTAGATTAGGATACTATTTGGATTTTTTTAACTATATTTTTGAAGATACCACGCCACTGTTTTCAAAATTCCGGTATCGAAGGTTTCGTTGGGCAGCCAGCTTAGTGCGGTGCGCAATTTGGTGGCATCTATTGCATAACGCAAATCGTGGCCAGGTCGGTCATTTACGAAAGCAATCAAATCGCTATACGATTTTGCGTCGTTTCGCGGCTGTTTTTCGTCTAAAATCTGGCAAATTCGCCGTGCTATATCGATGTTTTGGCGTTCGTTATCGCCGCCTATATTATAGGTTTCGCCCGCTTGTCCGTTTGCGAAAGCTAAATCAATTCCGCTGCAATGGTCTGTCACGAAAAGCCAGTCTCTGATATTTTTTCCGTTGCCGTATATCGGAATGGGCTGCAAAGATAGGGCTTTTCTTATAATCGTCGGTATTAATTTTTCGTCGTGCTGATGTGGGCCATAATTATTCGAGCAGTTGGTAATAACGGTGTTCATGCCGTAAGTATGATGATAGCTGCGCACAAGCATATCGCTCGATGCCTTCGACGCGCTATAGGGGCTATTCGGCGCGTAGGGCGTGGTTTCCACAAAAAAGCCCTCTTCGCCTAATGTTCCGTAAACTTCGTCGGTGGAAACGTGCAACAAGCGGCT
>JBEEMU010000308.1:0-4740 GCA_041192485.1 Bacteroidota bacterium
TTAAAACGCTTGAGCCAACGGCTGCAACATCGTGGGCCTGACGGCGAAGGATTTTTAATCATCGACAATCAAAATAAAATAACGCCTTGCAGTGGCCAGCAAACGCCTAAGTCGGTCGTTACCAATTCCTTATTGCCACAGCAGCCTAAAAAAAAGCTGCAAGAATGTGGCGAAAACTTCCGACTCGGACTATTGCACCGTTGGCTGAAAATTATAGATACCAATAACTCCGCTTTTCAGCCCTTGTGCTACGAAGCGCAAAAGTTTTGGTTGGTTTTCAACGGGCAAATCTATAATTATCAAGCTCTCCGCACCGAATTGCAAGGTTTAGGCTTTGCTTTCGCTACAAATACCGATACCGAAGTTTTGTTGGCGGCCTATCGGGCGTGGGGAACGGCGATGCTTTCGCGCTTAGACGGTATGTGGGCATTCGCGCTATACGACAGCGAGAAACAGCAGCTTTTTTGCGCTCGCGACCGCACGGGCGTAAAGCCTTTTTACTACTATAAAAATGACGATATTTGGGCGTTTTCTTCCGAGAAAAAAGCCTTTTTCGAACTGCCTAATTTCAAAACATCGCTGAATGAATCCGCCGTTTTTGATTATTTGGTGGTCGGTTATACCGAATTGGAAACCGAAAGCCTATTTAAAGGCATCATAGAGCTGCCTGCGGCGCACTTTTTAACCTTCGACTTGCGCAACAACGATTACACTGTAGCCAGATATTATGATTTTTCCTACCAAAAAAACTACACCTTTTTTGATAAAAGGCAGTTTAAGGAAGCCGTGGAAACGGTTGAAAATCTACTCGTAGATGCCGTTACCTTGCGGACGAATGCCGCCGTGCCTATCGGTATTTGCCTAAGCGGAGGCATTGATAGCTCGGCAATTGCAGGTATCGCACACCATGAAAACCTACTGAAATTTCCGCTATTTACGGCGAGTATGACGGGCAGCCGCTTCGACGAAACAGCCTGGGCGGCAAAAGTAGCCCAGAAAGTGGGCAGCCCCTGGCACCAAGTTTCGCCGACTGCTGAAGGCTTGTTAAGCAATTTAGAAACCTTAGTTTATGTAAATGACGAGCCTGTTTTGGGCGCAGCAGCCTACAATCATTTCTCCTTGATGCACTTAGCCAAACAACAAAATTGCACCGTTTTATTAGACGGGCAAGGTGCCGACGAGCTGTTCGGAGGCTACCCACCGCACTATGCTATCGGCACGTTTGAGGCTCTTTTTCACGCCGATTTCGCCGCCTGGCACGGCAATATAACCAGTAAGGCACACAGCTCTTTTGCCAATAAACGCGATGCTTTTTTATTGCCTTTGAAACTTATTGCCGCCAACGGTCTCGATTATTTCTATAAAAAAGCCTATAAAAAAAGCAATGCCGAATATCGTTTGATGCGCCCCGATTTTTGGCAAAACAATCTAAATCGCTTAGATTTACTGCGAAATGAGCGACCTTTGCAATTAAATACGCTTTTGCACCAGCAATACACGGGCGGAATGTTGAAACTGCTTTTGCGCACATCTGACCGCAATTCTATGTGGCATTCCATCGAAATGCGGACACCCTTTGCCGACAGCCATAAATTAGCAGAATACGTCATGCAATTGCCTGCTTCTTATAAAATACGGAATGGCATCAGCAAGCATTTATTGCGCGAAGCAGCGCAATCTTATTTGCCCGATGCCATTTATAATCGCACCGATAAAATTGGCTTTGCACCGCCCGAACAAGAGTGGCTCATCGCCTTGTTGCCCGAAATTGAGCCTTATCTACGCAAATCGCTGCCCGATTTTATGGACACCGACGAGCTGATAAAAAACTGGAAAACCATCGCAACGAATACTCCAGGAGCCGATACGCGCCGCCTATGGCGTATTTTAAACTTTGCTGTCTGGCGGCAAGTTTTCAATTTATAAACTCACTTTAGTCTTATGCATCAATAAGCTTTGGCAATTTAGACGAAACGGTTTTAGCATAAAAAAGCATGGTTGCCTCAATATTTCATTGAAACAACCATGCTTTTACTTTTATCCTTTAGTAAAGCCTTTTTTTAAAACGCAGAGGCCGCAAGGTTTCGCGGAGTTCGCAAGAGGAAACTATTGCAGAGAAAAAGAGTTCGGAGAGTTGTTTAAGCTAACTTAAATTTAGGAACGTATGAATGATAACTTGGGCAGGTTTTGCGAAGGATTTTGGCACGAAGCAAGGCAAATTTTGAGTTCAACGCAGCGCGTTGTACGAAAAATTTAACATGAACAAAATAAAAGCAAGCCAAACTTGCTTTTATTTTAGTGAATGCCCGATAGGGTATTCGGGCTATGAACAAAATAAAATGCAATCCAAAATTGCATTTTATTGACGAGAACGCGCTACCCACACGAGTAAAACTAACCAAGTTATCTTTTACCCATTCCTTATTGGGCGATAATTTTCTTTATCCACACAATTTGCCCTAAATGATAGTGCGTATGCTCGATAATCCCGTGCATATTGCGGTAATAATTGCCGTATTTTTCATCGGCAAAAGTTTCCCAAAGTTGGCTTTCGGGCATTTTCTCCAAAAAAACAGCCAAGGCTTCCGTTTCCTCCCAAACTCGCGCCAGCAAACCTTCCCAGTCTTCTTGCGAATTGATTGGCGGGTGACCGAAGCTGTATTTGTCTTTTGCGGTAAGCGGCTCGCCCCGAAAAACGCTTAACGCCGCACTCACATAGTAATTACTATGGTAAACAAGCGTTGCAATCGTATTAAAGTTAGCTACTTCCGTGGTTGCTTGTTGCCAACTCACGTCCAACAGATGCTCTTTTAGGTTGGCCCCTGTCCAGTTTCCGCCAAAATGCACCTCTCTGAAATGCTTGGCTAATTGTGTAGGTAAATTCATTTTGTAGTTATTTAATTGTAATAATCTTTTGAAAAAACCCAGAGTAGTAATAAACGGCATACAAATAAGCTATAAACACGGCACAGCAGATGGCGTGATTATTTTTTCTAAACTCAGTGGAGAAGACTCCTTCTCACGCTTAATAACAACTTTATGTACTTTTCCGAAAGTGAGTTGATACTCAATCCCGATGGCAGTATTTACCATTTAAATATGCGCCCCGAACAGTTGGCCGACACGGTTATCACGGTAGGCGACCCCGACCGCGTAGAAGAGGTCACAAAGTATTTTGATTGTATAACGGACAGAACGCAACACCGCGAGTTTGTTGCCCACACGGGGTTTTTTAGTCAGAAGCGTATCACCGTTATCTCTACCGGCATCGGCACCGATAATATTGATATTGTCTTGAATGAATTAGATGCCTTAGCGAATATCGATTTTGCGACGCGCACCCTAAAACCACAGCTGAAATCGCTGAATATTATCCGCATCGGCACGTCGGGCTGCGTACAAGCCGATATTCCGTTAGACACGATTTTGGCGACCGAATACGCTTTCGGTATGGACGCACTCGGCGCACATTATGCTGCTATTGCGGAAAATCCGTTTGGCGATATTCAGCAATTTTGCGTCGAAAACGCGCTTTTTTCGCCCAAAGAAACGCCGCAAGACGTGCATTTTTTATACGGCGCGGCAGCTGATAAAACACTTTTGCAACAGTTTGCGCACGATTTGCCGAAAGGCTTTACCGTTACGGCTCCTGGCTTTTACGCCCCACAGGGCCGCTTTTTGCGCACAGCAGGCGTGAATACGCATTTTATACCCCAGCTTGCCGCTTGGCGTTTGCAACATAATCACCGCATTACTAATTTGGAAATGGAAACCGCTGGTATTTATGCTTTAGCAAATATCATGGGGCATAAAGCTCTATCTATCAATGCTTTATTAGCAAATAGAATTACAAAAACCTTTAGTAAACAAGCTGAAAAAACGGTCGATAAAGCCATTCAGTTGATTTTAGAACGGGTTTAGTTTTGGTTCAATTACCTTTATTTTGGCAACTTGGACTTAATCCGTGTACTATCTACGCCACACCATGTGAATTGCCGCCTAAAAAGATAACTCTCTTTTATTTGCCGACCTGTTTAAGCAAGTTGTTGGTCTGTCCTTGCAAATAATGCCAATAGTTGGTCGTGGGTTATATTTTCCATACCATATAATTCCGAAATATTTTAATGCGCTGCTTTCAATTTCTTGATTTCTGCGGTTAATTTCGGTACAATATCGAAAAGGTCGCCACAAACGCCGTAATCTGCCGCCTTAAAAAACGGAGCTTCGGGGTCTTTATTGATGACTACAATGCATTTTGAGCTATTTACGCCTGCCAAGTGCTGAATAGCACCGCTAATACCGATGGCAATATAGAGGTTGGGACGAATAGCGATGCCCGTTTGTCCGACGTGTTCGTGGTGAGGTCGCCAGTGAATATCCGCTACAGGGCGCGAGCAAGCGGTTGTTGCACCCAAAATATCCGCCATTTCCTCTACGATGCCCCAGTTTTCTGGACCCTTCATGCCACGCCCTGCTGACACGACGAGTTCTGCCTCAGGTAAGGGAACTGTACCTTTTACGGTATCTACCGAAATCACTTTTACGCGAGAAGCAGGTGCCGCAATAGCCAAGTTTTCTACCGTAACCGCGCTGCCTGTAGCCGCTATCGGAACCGAATTGCCCATCAAAGAGAGCACCTTTACGGCTGACGTGATTTCGTATTCAGCAATCGCTTTGCCGCTAAATACGTTACGTTTTACCGAAAAACCGCCACCATCGGTCGTCGGAATTCGGTTCACA
>JBEEMU010000309.1:0-2964 GCA_041192485.1 Bacteroidota bacterium
GCTAAAAACGATGTCACATTTTTTTTTATAAAACGATGACAATCAGTAAATAGAATACAATAAACATTCCAAAAAGGTTAATTTTGACTTATTTACATATATTTTTTTTATTCAAATCTAAATAAAATAGTTGTATTTATACTAAAATATAATTTTTTGATGTTACAGATTTTGCAGTCGTTTTTTCATATTCTGTGATATTCTTTTGTAACTGTTTAGGTGGTTTGTGGTTTTATTCCCTTTTGGTTGATACGTTGAAAAGTTAAGCAGTAGATAAATTGAACCACATAAGCCTATTTTTTTATAGTATTCAACCCACAAAATCTTATGTGACTAACCTTCTTATGTGTTTCTTAGGTGGTTTAAAATAGTTGCTTATATGTTTTAATCTCTTAATTTAGAACATTTCATGCCAAGTTAGTACTGTTTTAAAGCCTTTTTGAAAAAAATAAGCAAAAGTTTCTTCTTTTGAGCGGTGAGAAGTTGCCAAAACGAAGTCGCCGCCCCAAGCGCCAAGCGATTTCACAGTCCCCCAATAATCGGCAAAATGAGTGTTTTTCACTTTGTCTAATTTTAAGGCTTTCGCCAAAATTTCTTCATGTTCGTCGAGCAAGTCATTAAATTCTGTGTAGGTAATTCTTGGGCTATTTGCACTTATTTTTCGTGAAATTTTTGAAATTTGCGGAACAAGTGTGGCTCGTTTATCCTCTGAAAGCTGTTTATAATGTGCAATTCCTTCGCGTGAGTTTTGTTTTTTATCTAGATAAATAAAATAAATAAGGTTTGTGAGGGCAAAATTTGGTAGAATATTGGGCGAGATAGTTGGCAAAATGATTGGTAAAGCCGTTGGCTTTGTTGCTGCGATTTTATTTTGTAAAACAAATAAAAATGGTTGGTTATTTTCTGCGCAAGCAATATCGTAGCCGCTGCCGCTAAACACGCGGCGATTAAGCTCAAATCCATCTATATTTGCCCAAGAAGCAACCGCTGCAACTAAGGTGCTGCTGCTGCCTAGCCCCCATAAACGCGGATAATCTATCTGTGTTTGTGCGGATACTCCGATTTTTGTGTCTTGTAAGAAGCTGGGGTTTAGCTGTCGAGCGGTTTGCAATAATTTGCGCAAAGTGGCGGCTATTTCCATCGAATTTGTCGAATAATCGAGTATTTCGAAGTCAGTTGAGCTATCAAATTTAGCGGCGAACCAGCTGTTTCTATCAGCGTCAAGGCTATTCCATTTCAATTGCCCTTTACATAGTGTATGCTCGGTTCTCACCTGCAAATACTGCCCGAATTTAGTGGTTGGCAGGGCAATAGCTTCCGCGCCATCGAGTACAACATACTCGGCGGTCAGCAATAATTTTCCATTAAATTTTTTATTAAAAAGCAAATTGTCCACGCTATTTTTTCTTTGATTCGGCAACAAGCGGTTCTACTTTGTAGGGATAGGGTAGGTCGGCAATGCCTTCATTGCGGGCTTGCAGCTCGATAGGCTCCAGCCCTACTTTTGCGCGTTTGCGGTTCATATCTTTTAGCCAAGACGTATTTTTATCGTTCCAGCGTTTAAAATCGGCTTCGTTTTTTGCCAATTTGCGCTGTGGAGGGTTGCTCACGAAGCGTTTTACTTCCAGTCCCGAAGCGTCGGTATAATATTGTGTGCGGCTATAAAAGGTTTGGCTATAAAATTTATCGCTCAAAATGGCGTATTGCGACGACAATATTTTATGCTCATTGATGCGCGGAAAGTATTTTTTGACGGTTCTGACATCGCCATAATACATCGCCAAAAACTGCGCACGTTGCGCCTTTTCGCCCACTTGCTCCACGCTTACCCAGCCGTACTTATCCAAAACTTCGACTACTTTACGCAAATTGCGCTTATGTGTAGAGTCAGCTAAACGGTATTTTTGCACAATAGAAAGCGTGTCTTTCGGGTTTGTAGCCCAGAAAGTGGTCATTTCACGCAGAACTTCTTGGTTGTCATCATACACTTCTTCGAGCTTTTTGCGGACACTTTCATACTTCGTTTGTTTGGTAAGGCGTTTATCTTGTTGCTTCACCAAATCTTTCGATATGCGCAGCCATTCGTCGGTTTTGCCGATTTTGTCTTTCAATATTTTGTTGTTCAGCACGGCATCTATATTCAGCCAGCCTTTGCGAAGCGATTTTTGAAGCCAATCAACCGCTTCTGTTTTTTTGCCTGCTTGCGCCGCCGTGAGTGTTGCGTGCATGAAAAGCAAGGCCGAAGCGTCATTTAATTCTTTGAGCGCAGCATCGTAATTTTTAAAGGCTTTTTTATAGCTCTTTTCAGCATAAAATTTCTCGGCTTGCATCATCAAATCGCCATAAGTGGGCGTAATTGCTTCTTTTTTTTGTGCAGATGCCGTTGTAACTGCGCTAAAAACGGCGGCTATTAGCGTATATAATGTTGTGGCTTTCATTAAAAATAAATGGTAATAAATGTGTTTGTTAGATTGAAAATTTGGTTAAAAATTTGGTGCTGAAAAATCTTAGAAAGTACAAAGGTACGATTTTCATACAAACATTTTTATTTAATAATTATTATTTTTAAAAGAAAATTTTGACGGAGTAATTTTAAAGAATATTTTTCTAAATATTTAGAAAAATATTTAGAAAAATATTTAGATTAAAAAAATGTAACTGTTTAGGTAGTTTGTGGTTTAAAACGCGGAGAGGATTTTTAAACGGAGCCTTTCGCAGAGCGGAGGGTTAAAAAGGGGGCAAGAGGCGTTTAAACTTCGTTTAAATTGCAGGCCTAAACAATTACAAAAAAATAAAATTACCGATTGATTACTAATGGGATTGTTTTTACGCCATTTTCGAGCTGAATTTGCAGGTAATAAAAGCCTGTTTGGTAGTTTGCAAGTTCCAAATTGATGGTATTTCTACCCGTTTCAATATCTATTTTTCGCGTTTCTAAAATGCGCCCTGTTATATCCATTAAAT
>JBEEMU010000310.1:0-7436 GCA_041192485.1 Bacteroidota bacterium
CTCTTCGTAAACGTAGGCCACGATGCTAAAGAAATTGGTGGAGACGAGTTGAATAAAATTGTTAAAAGCGGCGATGTAAAAGATATTTTAGTCGTGAATAGCGCGGTTGCCGAAATTTACCTTAAACCCGAAGCCTTGAAAAAAGACAGTTTGAAAAAAGTGTCTAAAAACGCATTCGGGTATAATAACACAGGGCCACACTATAAAACAACGATTGGCGCACTCGATAAGTTTGAAGACAAAATCAGTAAACTACAAGCGGAAAACCCGACTGTGGTAATACCCTCGCCGCGCTTCGAAACACGTATAAACTGGCTGGGGCCGCTCGTTAATTACCTACTTTTTCCGTTGGGTATTTTAGCCTTGCTTTGGTTTTTGGTATTCCGTCAGATGGGCGGGCCAAACGGGCCAGGCAGCCAATTATTCAATATCGGCCGCTCACGCGCCACGCTTTTTGATAGCAAAGAAAACGGCAAAGTAAACGTCACATTTCAAGACGTTGCAGGCTTAGACGAAGCGAAAGAAGAGGTCATGGAAGTAGTGGATTTTCTGCGAACACCCAAGAAATATACCGCACTTGGTGCCAAAATACCCAAAGGCGTACTCCTTGTAGGCCCTCCGGGAACGGGTAAAACGCTTTTGGCGAAAGCCGTAGCAGGCGAAGCAGGCGTACCTTTTTTCACGCTTTCGGGTTCCGATTTCGTGGAAATGTTTGTGGGCGTAGGCGCAAGCCGTGTCCGCGATTTGTTTGCGCAAGCTCGCGCAAAAGCTCCGTGCATCATTTTCATCGACGAAATTGACGCTATCGGACGCACACGCGGACGCAACTCGATGAATAGCAACGACGAGCGCGAAAACACGCTGAACCAACTTTTGGTGGAAATGGACGGCTTCGGTACCGATAAAGGCATTATTTTGATGGCTGCAACCAATCGCGCCGATGTATTAGACCAAGCCTTATTACGACCTGGCCGCTTCGACCGCCAGATTGAAATAGACCGCCCCGACATCGTTGGGCGCGAGCAAATTTTTAATGTGCATTTAAAAAACGTGAAAACAGCTTCGGAGGTAACAGCCTCGTCGCTCGCCGAGATGACACCCGGTTTTGCAGGAGCCGATATTGCGAATATTTGCAACGAAGCCGTGCTAATTGCGGCGCGACGCGATAAATCAGAAGCGGATATGCTGGATTTTAACTTTGCCTTAGACCGCATTATCGGTGGTTTAGAAAAGAAAAATAAACTTATCGCACCCGAAGAAAAAAATATTATTGCTTACCACGAAGCCGGACACGCTATCTGCGGCTGGTTTTTAGAACACGCGATGCCGCTCGTCAAAGTGACTATTGTTCCGCGTGGGTCGGGTACGCTCGGCTATGCGCAATATTTACCAAAAGACGAGTATATCACACGCACCGAAGCCCTTTTAGACCGTATGTGCATGACCTTGGGCGGACGAGCTGCCGAAAGCGTGATGTTTGATAAAATATCGACAGGCGCACTTTCCGACCTCGACCAAGTAACCCGCATGGCTTACGCAATGGTGGCAATTTATGGGATGAATGAGCGCGTCGGACACGTTTCTTTCTACGAAATGCAACAACAAGGCGGCGGATTTACCAAACCGTATTCAGAAGAAACTTCTTACTTGATTGATACCGAATGTCGCCGCGTGATAGAAGAGCAATACGAGCGAGCGAAAGCCCTATTGAAGGACAAACGCTACGAATTGGAATTGTTGGCGAAAGAACTTTTGTCAAAAGAGGTGTTGCATAAATCCGACTTAGAACGCTTGATTGGCCCGCGTCCGAGCGGCTTGAAATTGATATAAAATGGAAGGAATTGTAACACATTCGGCAGGCAAATGGTGTAAAGTACGCACTTACGACGGCGCATTTTGGGATTGCCGCATAAAAGGTAAATTCAAATTAGAAAATATGAAATTGACTAACCCTGTTGCCGTCGGCGACAGGGTTATTGTCGTTAAAGAAGAGGGGCAAGTAACGGCAATGATTACCGAAATTTTGCCGCGCAAAAACTATGTGGCGCGTCAATCGCCGAGCCGTAAATATATGCTGCATTTATTAGCCTGCAATATAGACCAAGCCTTAGTCATCGTTACTATCCGCGACCCAAATGTAAAGCTCGGCTTCGTCGACAGGTTTTTGCTAACAACAGAACCCCTTGATATTCCGACGTTTATTATTTTTAATAAAATAGACTTATTAGACGACGACGACCTCGAATTATTGGAGGAAATAGAAGCTATTTATCAACGAATCGGCTATCACACGCTGCGCGTTTCGGCAATAGAAAACATTGGTTTAGAGGCATTTAGTGCCATTTTAACAGACAAAACAACGCTTATCGGCGGACATTCGGGCGTAGGCAAAAGCACACTCGTAAACGCTATTCAACCGCAATTAGACCTCCGAACAGGCGATATTTCAGATTACACAGGCAAAGGAACGCATACCACAACATTTGCCGAACTCTTCGAGTTGAGTTTTGGCGGAAGCATCATCGACACGCCCGGCATCAAAGAACTCGCCTTCATCGACCTCACACCCGAACAAGTCACTGACAATTTTAGGGAATTATTTGCGGAAGCTCCAAACTGTAAATACAAGGATTGTAAGCACTTCCAAGAGCCTTTTTGCGCCGTAAAAACAGCTGTGAACGACGGCAGAATCAGCGAAATGCGCTATGCTTCTTATATCAATATTCTGACAGAGGTGCAAGAGCTAAATTCGTGGGAATTGCATGGCGGGGCCTAAGCGAAAATGGGTGATGGGTGATGTTTCAAAAAATAAAACCTAAAAAACAAATGAAAGTTTTAAAATTTGGCGGCTCGTCGGTCGCAACGCCGCAGCGTATTCAGTCGATTATCGATATTTTAAAAACCTATCACGAGCGCGGCGAGGAGTTTGCAGTCGTATTTTCTGCCTTCGGCGGACTGACCGATGTGCTGATAAAAGCAGGCAAACAAGCCGAACAGAGCGACGAAACCTATAAAGCTACGGTGCAGGAATTTGCAAAACGGCATCGCGCTACGGCTTACACACTAACGCCTGATAATGAACGTGTTATCGCAAAAATAGAGCAGAATATCGCTGATTTGAGCGATTTGCTGCACGGCGTTTCACTCACCCGCGAACTGTCTATGCGAACCTTAGACGTGGTAGTAAGCTTTGGCGAGCGCAGCTCAAACCTCATTATTGCCGCAGCAATGGAGGAACAGGGCATTCCTACCAACTATATCGACGCACGCGAAATAGTGCGCACAAACGCGCAATTCGGCAACGCAAAAGTAGATTTTGAGGCGACAAATGCGCTCATACAAAGCCATTTTTTAGAAAATACAGCTAAAAAAGTTTGGGTCATTACAGGGTTTATCGGCGCAACAAATGATGGCTTGACAACGACCCTCGGACGTGGCGGCTCCGATTATACGGGCGCAATTGTGGCCGCCGCTCTGAACGCCGAAGTCTTGGAAATTTGGACAGACGTGAACGGCGTTCTGACCGCCGACCCGCGCAAAGTGCCGACCGCCTTTACCGTTCCGCAAATGAGCTATGCCGAAGCCATGGAAGTTTCGCATTTTGGCGCAAAGGTAATTTATCCGCCTACTATTCAGCCCGTTTTACAGCAAAATATTCCGCTTCGTATTCTAAATACCTTCAATCCTTCGCATAGCGGAACATTGATTACGAAAAACCCGGAACCCTCCGAACACCCCATAAAAGGCATTTCATCGATTAGTCAAATCGCTTTAATTACGATTGAAGGCAGCGGTATGGTCGGCGTTCCTGGTACAGCTTCCCGCTTATTTGGCAGCTTGGCACGGGCAAAAGCGAATGTTATTCTGATAACGCAAGGCTCGTCAGAACATTCTATTACCTTTGCGGTAATGCCCGACGAAGCGCGAAAAGCCAAACAAGCCGTAGAAGAAGAATTTGATTATGAATTGAAAATCAATGCCTTAGAGCCGTTGCGCATCGAGCTTAATTTGAGCGTGATTGCCGTTATCGGCGAAAATATGAAATCGCAAACGGGTATTGCGGGCAAACTTTTTGGCGCACTCGGCAAAAATGGTATCAATATTATCGCTATCGCACAAGGCTCGTCGGAGCTGAATATTTCGGCGGTCATTCCGCAAAAAGACGAAACTAAAGCCTTGCTTGCGCTGCACGAAGGCTTTTTCTTATCAGAAACCACGGTTTTACACTTATTTATGGTCGGCGTAGGCTTAATCGGCAGCACGCTTTTAGAGCAAATAAAACGCCAAGCCGCTTATTTGAAGCACTCGCGCCGCTTAGAACTGCAAATAGTTGCTCTTGCCAATAGTAAAAAAATGACATTCAATTCGAATGGGATTGCCTTAGATTCGTGGAAAACGCAGTTGCAAGAAAGCGAAACGTCGATGACGATGACCGATTTTGTGGACACGATGCGCAAGCTGAATTTGCCGAATAGTATCTTTATAGATAATACGGCGAATGTGGAAATTACGGCGCATTATGCCGATATTCTCGATGCCAGTATTTCTATTTCGACGGCAAATAAGATAGCGGCTTCGTCTAATTTTGCCAATTATTCCAATTTGAAGCATTTAGCCGACAAGCGGAATGTGCAGTTTTTATTCGAAACGAATGTCGGTGCAGGCTTACCCGTTATCACTACCCTCAACGATTTAATTGCTTCGGGCGACCGTATCCTGAAAATTGAGGGCGTTTTGAGTGGGACGCTTTCTTTTATTTTCAATAATTTCACGAAAAACACGCCGTTCAGCGAAATTGTTGCCCAAGCCAAACAGCTCGGCTACACCGAACCCGACCCACGCGACGACCTTAGCGGCTCCGATGTGCGCCGCAAACTCCTCATTTTAGCTCGCGAAGCGGGACTTGTCATAGAAAGCGACGACATAAAAATAGATGGTTTGCTTTCGCAAAAATGCTTAAATGCACCCACAATCGAAGCGTTTATGGCGCAATTAGCCGCCGAAAACACGGTTTATACGCAAAAAATAACCGAAGCGGGCGAAAATGTGCTGCGGTTTGTGGCTTCCTTAGAAGGCGAAATCGCTACAATCGGACTGCGCACTTACCCGCCCTCCCACCCTTTTGCTTCGCTCAACGGCAGCGATAATATGCTGGTTTTTACTACCGAACGCTACAAGGAACGCCCACTCGTCATACGCGGGCCGGGCGCAGGCGCAGAGGTGACGGCAGCAGGCGTTTTTGCGGAGATAATTCGAATTGCAAGCAAACTGAGTCGGTAGTTAGGAACGTGTTCCACAAGTGCCGCAGTACCACAACAAGTGCGGCACTTGTGCCATAACCTTAGGTGTTTCTTATGTGGTTAAAAATAGTTGCCTATATGTTTTAATCTATCGCCCAACTGGGAATAATAGCTACAAGTCTAACATTTCCTCGCCTAATTTCCAAAAATCGCCTAATTTTTAAAAATCGCCTAATTTCTAAAAACGTCTAATGTTCTTTTGACATCTATCAATTTAAATAAAAAAGAAGCGAGTATTGTCAATATTGCACCTGTTGCGAATTGCAGCATCCAGTTAGTTGGATTATTGGTATAAAAAAGCGTGTTTTTACAGAGATAAAAAACAGCAAAACACAAGGCCGCAAAGCTAAGAACTTGGGTGATTATCTTAAAATTGGTACGCCATTTGAAGGTGCGTTGTGCAATAAAGATTTGGGCAATTGCTACGATGTATTGCGTGATTAGAGTAGAATATGCGCCACCTAATGCTTTAAATTTGGCAATTAAAATAAAATTACAAACAATATTAAACACCACGCTAAAGCCAAAAAGCCAATTCATTTGCCGCAAATTGCCGTTTGAGGTCAGCAGTGCGCCGAAAATATACATTGTGCAGACGGCGGGGAAACTGAGCATCAGCCAGCCCAATAGCTCGCCCGAATAATCGTTTGCGCCATTATATAAAAGGTGCATCAGCTCGTTGCGGAAAGCAAAACTGCCCGAAGCAAGGGCGGCCGAAGCAGCCCAAATCGTTTTGAAACTAAAGCGTGAAAGCTGCAAAACGGGCGTTCCGTCTTTCAGTTGCCGCGCATACATCGGGAGCAAAAGTCCTGCGAAAAGCAAGCCTATCATATTAGATGCGTCTAATAGGCGGTAAGCGGCCGCATAAAGCCCCGATTCGTTTGCGTCAATCATGCGCTCAATCATCACGCCGTCGATGCGGGTATAAACCGACATCAAGAAAATAGCCAAAGCATACGGGAAGCTTTCGCGCAAAAGCCACCATTGAAACGCTTTATTCCACTTTAACTTCACGGCTTTCAAGTGTTTATACACCTGCGAAAACGCAATGAGTGCCGTCGCGCTATACGTTGCCGTTTGCGCATAAACAAACCAAGTGATGCGAAAATGTTGCCCGAAAGGGTTAGCCCACAACAACACCGAGCAGATAATAATGAGCAGCACACGGTCGAGTACCGAAAGCAAACTATCGGTGAAATAATGCTGCAAACCCGAAATATTTGACCGAAAATAGAAGGTAAAGGAAATAAAAATCTGATTGCAAACCAAAAGCAATAAAATATTCAAGTGTTCCCAACTATAATTGAATAAAATAGCCGCAAAAATAACGATAAGGCTGTAAATAATGGCCAAACCGAATTTTAAAACCATGATATGGCTAAAATATTTGTTTAGTAGCTGCGAATTTTGGGCAATATTCCGATTATTAAAGTTTTGTATCCCAAAATCTATCACGATTTGGAATAAATAGGTGAAATTGAGCATACTAAAATACATTCCATACTCGGCAGGGCCTACCTCGTTCTGCACACTGCGGTCGATGCCGAAGATGAAAAACGGTTTGATTAAAAGGTTTACCGCAAGTAAAAAAAGTATATTGAGAACGAAGTCGCGTTTTAAATTCATATTTTGGAACGCAAAGGTACGGCTTTATATTTGGCTAACCTATGTTTTACTTGTTACCCTCTGAATATTTTTTACAAAAATAACTCATCTTTGTCGTGTGAAATTTAAACCTATAAATTATGTGCAAAAATGATAGCAGTAACCCATCAATTCAGTCATGTGCAGTTGGAGCTCCTCCGATTGTATCGTGCAAATATATCCGATGACGTGCTTTTGGAAATGCGTGGCGTTTTGCGTTACCGAAAATGCGAAACGTTACCAACACCTTTTTCGGGTGTCGGTAAGGAACGTGTAAATGATAACTTGGGCAGGTTTTACGAAGGATTTTGGCACGAAGCAAGGCAACAAGAGTTCAACGCGCTGCGTTGAACTCAACATTTAACAGGAACACACTAAAAGCAAGCCAAACTTGCTTTTAGTGTGGTGAACGCCCGATAGGGCATTCGGGGTATGAACAAAATAAAATGCAATCCAAAATTGCATTTTATTGACGAGAACGTGCTACGCACA
>JBEEMU010000311.1:0-9541 GCA_041192485.1 Bacteroidota bacterium
TACAACGAGCGGAAGTGCCATTGTATCTGTTTGGATTGATTACGACCATAGTAACACCTTTGATGCTACCGAGTGGCAACAAGTAATGACTACGGGTACCAACAGTACCATTACGATAACAATTCCGGTTACGGCACTACTTGGCACAACGGGCATGCGTGTTCGCTCTCGAGCAACAGGCAACACGAATGGCGCAATTAATGCTTGCACGCAGTTCTTTAGCGGCGAATGCGAGGATTATACGATTGAAATCCAGTCGCCTGGGCCGTGTACCAACCCTGTTTCTGGTGGAACTGTATCCACCACAACGCCCATGATTTGCCCGAGCCAAACCGCTTTTCTCTCAAATACAGGCGTTTCGTATGGTACAGGCATTACCTATCAATGGTATTCAAGTGCCTCTGCTACGGGGCCTTGGACGGCTATTTCGGGCGCGAATATGTCCGTTTATACTGCAGCTCCAGCGGCTGCTACCTATTATCAATTAGAGGTTATTTGTAGCGGCGGCACTGCGGCGTATTCTAACGCTATTCAGATAGGGTTGAATAGTTTTGTAAATTGCTATTGCAACGCAAATGCAACGAGTATTGCTGACGAAGAAATTTTAAATGTAACCGTTGGCAGCTTAAATCAAACTTCTACTTGTGCGACAACAGGTACAGGCCCAACTTCTGTATTAAATCGCTATTCGGATTATACCACAGGCGCAGGCGCACCCGCACCGCCGCTTCTTATTCCGACCACTATTATTCCGTTCTCTTTCCAGGCAGGTACTTGCGGCGGCAACTTTAATAACGGATTTGCCGCGTGGATTGACTTTGACCAAAATGGCATTTTTGACCCTTCCGAGCAAATCTATGCTTCGCCAATAGTGACGAATGGCCCACACACCGAAACAGGCACGTTTACTGTACCCGTTTTGGCAATGTCAGGGCTTACTCGTATGCGGGTAATCCTTGCCGAAACTACGATACCAACCAACCCGTGTGCCAACTTCACCTGGGGCGAGGTAGAGGATTATTTAGTAGAAGTGCAGGCACTAACCCCTTGTACGAATCCTGCGAATGCAGGCACTGTAAGCGCAACAGCTACGGCTGTTTGCCCTGGTTTCTCGTCTAATCTATCCGCTTTAGGATATTCTTACGGAACAGGTACAACCTATCAATGGTATTCTGCACCTTCCGCTGCGGGACCTTGGACGGCTATTGGCGGTGCTAATAATCCGTATTATACAGCTTTTCCAACGAACACTACCTTCTATCATTTAGAAGCTATTTGTAGTGGGGGCGCGGCGGCCGTTTCCAACGATGTTCAAATCACGATAAATAACTTTGTAAACTGCTATTGCAACGCCCATGCAACTAATACTGCCGACGAAGAGATTTTAAACGTAACGGTTGGTACGCTCAATCAAAGCTCTACTTGTGTGACAACAGGAACGGGCCCTACTTCGATATTAAATCAATATTCTGATTATACAACGGGCGCAGGCGCACCTGCCGCAGGTACTATCAATGCGGGTCAGGTGGAAAGTTTCTCGTTTGAAGCAGGTACTTGTGGCGGCAACTTTAATAACGCTTTCGCCGCTTGGATTGACTATGACCATAGTGGAAGTTTTGACCCGTCAGAGCTTATATATGCAAGCCCAGCAGGAACAAATGGACCTCACACAGAAACAGGTACTTTTACAGTACCTGCTACAGCATTGCCAGGACTTACTCGTATGCGTGTTATTCTAAGAGAATCGACCACTCCGGCAACTGACCCTTGTGCTAATATCAACTGGGGCGAAGTGGAAGATTACCTAATGGACGTTGTTCCGCCACCGCCATGCTTTAATCCTGTTTTTGGTGGCGCAACTTCGGCATCACCTGCACTTGTTTGCCCAACGACGACTACCAATGTTGCCTTTGACATAACAAACTCGTCGGTAGGTACAGGTCTTACTTTCCAATGGCAGTCTGGCCCATCTGCAACCGGCCCGTGGACGGATATTACAGGCGCAACAGCTTATAATTATAATACGGTTGTAACAACGAGTGGTTTCTATCGCCGCGCTATTGTTTGTAGTGGTGGTGCTGCCGATTATTCCACGCCTATCGAGGTTGTGGTAAGCCTTCAGGCTTGCTTCTGTGGGGCTACTGCAACAAACTCTGCCGATGAAGAGATTTTGAATGTAACACTCGGAACGTTGAACCAAAGTTCTACTTGTGCTACTACTGGAACAAGTTCGGCTTCGGTATTAAACCGCTACTCAGATTATACAAGTGGTGCAGGCGCCCCTACGCCGCCACTTCTTTTACCTGGCACAACCGTAGCCATTTCGTTAGAAGCAGGCACTTGCGGTGGTAATTTCAGAAACGCTTTTGCTGTTTGGATAGATTTAGATGGAAATGGCACTTTTGACCCTGTATTAGAAAGAGTATATGCCTCGGCGACAGGTATAAACGGCCCACACATCGAAACAGGTACAATTACCATTCCTGCTAATGCCGCTCACGGCCTTGCGCGTATGCGTGTTATATTAAGAGAATCGACTACTGCCGCGACAAACCCGTGTGCCAACTTTACTTGGGGCGAGGTAGAAGATTATTTGGTGAACATCAACTGCCCTTCGCCAGTATTGGCAATAACAGCTGCACCTGTTTGCGCAGGTGGCAATATCACAGCTACGGTGAATGAATATTACCCAGGCGCTACTTACGATTGGGACGGCAACGGAACGTTAGTAAGCGGACAAACGGTCGCTTTTAATAATGTTATGGCAACAGGCGTTTACACCGTTACGGCTACAACTGCCGCTTGTACAAGTACGGCAACCGCTTCGGTTATCGCATCTATGCCGATGCCGATGTTTGCTGCAACAACCCCTGTGGCTTGTAATGGCGGCAATGGCGTTATCACCGCTTCGGGCATGGACGGCGTTTCACCTTATACTTACCTTTGGAGCAATGCTGCGGCAACAGACGTTCTCACCGCTGCTGCGGGTACTTATACCGTTGTTATCACCGATGCTATTGGTTGTATAGGAACAGGACAAACCACGATTACAGAACCTACTGCCTTCGCAAATGCCGCAACAGTCAATAATGTTATTTGCAATGCAGGTAATACGGGCATGATTACAACGATGGTGTCGGGTGCTACGGCTCCTTATACCTATGCTTGGAGTCCGAGCGGTACAGGTGCGATGCTAATGAACTTAACAGCAGGTAATTACACGTTGATGGTAACCGATGGAAATGCTTGTACGACTACCTATACTTACACCGTAGCAGAGCCTATGCCTATTATGAATACACCAAGTATTTCAAATGTGGTTTGTAACGCAGGCAATACTGGTATGATAAGTCTTACCACTTCGGGTGGAACAGGGGCATACACTTATTTGTGGAGTAATACCAATACGGGTGCTTCTATTACTAACTTAACGGTAGGCAACTACACCGTATCGATAACCGACGGCGTGGGCTGTACGGCTTCCGAATCATTTACAGTAACAGAACCAACTGCTGTTATGTCGATGCTTTCTAGTACGAATGCAACCTGTGTTGCGGGTGGTACAGCCATGGTTTCAGGCATGGGTGGCAATGCCCCCTACACCTATATGTGGAGCAACACATCGTCGAACGCAAATCAAAGTGGACTAGCAGCAGGTAATTATACGGTAACTGTAACTGATATGGTAGGTTGTACATCTACTTCAACGGTTGCTATTGCGCCAAGCATACCAATTACCTCTTTAACACCGTCTGCTACTAATTCGCTTTGTTTTGGTAGTAATAGCGGGTCAATGTCGTTGATGCCAGTAGGCGGTACGGCACCGTTTACTTACTCTTGGAGCCACGATGCGATGCTAACTACCGCTTCGGCTAACGGCTTATATGCAGGCACTTATTATGTGTTCGCAACCGATGCAGCAGGTTGTACTGCTACTACTTCGGTCGCAATTACGCAGCCTACTGTCGCGCTAAACCTTGTGGCCACCGCCAGCAATCAAACTATTACACCTGCGAATGGCACTTTAGACCTCGTTATCGCTGGCGGTGTAGCACCTTATACCATCGCGTGGGATAATGCCGCTGTAACGCAAGGTTTAACGAACTTGCCTGCGGGTAACTATTGTGTAACCGTAACAGATATGAATGGTTGTAGCGAATCGGCTTGTGCAGCTATTGCATTCGTGGTTGAAACTGAAAATACTGCTAACTTTACAACTGCTGTTGCTTATCCGAACCCCACAGACGGCTTGTTTACTCTCGATGTTAAACTATCAAAAACAAGCGATATTAGTGTTGATATTTTTGGCGTGATGGGACAATCATTTATTTCGCAAAAAGCAGCAAATAGCCAAAGCAAACGCTTCGAGTTTGATTTGACAAACCTGTCTTCGGGCATCTATTTTGCACGCATCACGGCAGGCGATGAAATAAAAGTGATACGAGTTACTTTAACACGATAAGATTAAACTCGTTAGACTAAACTCGTTAGACTAAACTCGTTAGACTAAACTTGTTGGAATATAAAAGCGGCTCTCGAATTGGTTTATCCAGTTTGAGAGTCGTTTTTTGTAAAAATAAAATGCGTTAATTAAACTACTTGTTAAAATATCCTTCCAAAAGCAAAAAAAAACGTACTTTTGCGTTGAATTACAGGTAAACTGCTAATAACTTCAAACATTTTTACTAAAAATAACGTCTTAATTATATTGTAAGCGTCTGCGGCAAAATAAACGCTATTATAAACACCTCAAAACGTTGTATTTTACCAGGGTTTAAAATAGTGATTATTTATACTCTACTACTTAATTTAACCGTTAAACTTAACTTAGATACAAATACCATACATTGATAAAAAAAGCAATCTTCCTCGTTTTTTTTGCATCATACTTGATGCCTTTTACTCTTTTTGCACAGACTATTGACCCAAATGTATTTTATAAACTAAAAGCGGCTCATAGCGGCAAGTTTATAAGTGTTGCGGGCAATGGCTATCGCGAGTATTCTCCTGTTGTTCAATGGGATTCGCCTATTGCTTGCGAAGATGGGCAGGCGTATAAGTTCACCAAAGTTGGCGAGTTTTATAAAATAGAAGTGCGCAATAAAAACGGAATGTTCCTAACCTCACTCAATATTTTTGATGGGGCAAAAATTGTGATGGCGCGGTTTACGGGCAGCGACAACCAACTTTGGAAACCAACGAAAGTGGGCGACTATTATAAAATTGAGTGCAAAAGCACGGGCAAAGTATTAGATGTTTCTAATATGGGCATGAATAATGGCGAAATGCTGCAATTATGGCAATATTCGCAGCAAGCTAATCAGCACTGGCAGCTATCGCCTGCACAAGAAGAAGACCCCGTCTGGGAAAACTTGGGCGCAAACATCAATACCGTGCGTACCGAAACAGCCCCCTGCTTTTCGGTCGACGGCAAACTCATGTATTATACGATTGGCATTGCTACGCAAATTGGCGTAACAAGTGGCGATATTTATCAGTCGGAGCTGCAAGCCGACGGCAAATGGTCACTGGGCAAATTAGTTCCCGAACTTTCTAATTTCTTGCATAATGCGGTGTTTGGCATTTTTCCAGGGGGCAATAAACTATTGCTATTTGGCGATTATACGGGTGGAAACGCACTTTATTCTATCGCTTCCAAAACAGCAAACGGCTGGGGTGCGCCCGAACCTGTTGTTGTGAGAACGCCCCTCATCACACAGCGTATTTGGGGCGGAAGTGTCGGCTCTGATGGCAAAACTATTTTAATGGAACTCATAACAAATCAAATTCGTTTTGATGCCGATATTTATGTGAGCTTTCAAAAACCAAGTGGCGAGTGGACAGATGCGCTCAACTTAGGCCCTATTATCAATAAGGTTGGCTTTTTTGACGGCTCACCTTACCTCGCACCCGATATGAAAACGTTGTATTTTAGTTCGAGTAGAGACGGCGGCCGCGCAACCCACTTTTATATGGCAAAACGCTTGGACGATACTTGGCAAAATTGGAGCGAACCCATACGAATGGGCGAAGGAATGTATAAAGAAGCAGGCGTACAGTATTATAATGTGCCAGGTGACGGCGAATATGCCTACTTTGTGTCGGGAACGAAAACCTATGGCGAAAGCGATATTTTGCGTGTGAAGCTCAAAAAAGAAGAGAAACCAGAGCCTTTTATGGTCGTGAATGGCAAAACATTGGATAAGAAAACCAATAAACCTATCAGCGCAACGATTACATTTGAGGATATTACGACCAAAGAAGTGATGGGAACAACCGTAAGCGACCCACGCACTGGAGCCTACCAAATAGCGTTGCCGAAAGGTAAAAACTACGGTATCTATGCTATCGCAAAGCAATATTATTCTATCAATGACAATATTGATTTGACAAACTTAGAAACCTATAAAGTATTAAATAAGGATTGCTTTTTGGTACCATTGGCTGTTGGCGAAACAATTAAGCTGAATAATGTGTTTTTTGAACGCAAAATGTCGGTCGTCAAGTCGGAGTCTTATTCCGAGTTAGATAGGTTGGTGGATATTATGAAAGCTAACCCGACGATGGAAATTGAGTTGCAAGGGCATACCGAGAACTTAGGCGACCCTGTGAAAAACCAAGTGCTATCCGAACAACGTGTAGCAGCTACTAAAAAGTATTTGGTGGAAAAGGGCATTACCGAAAAGCGTATTAAAGGAAAGGGCTTTGGCGGCACAAAACCCGTAGGACAAGGCACAACCGCCGAAGCTCAAAAGCTGAACCGCCGCGTAGAGTTTATGATATTGAAGAATTAGAAGCGTTACCGACATCTTTACAAAGCCCCTACCTTCAACTGCTTTTGCCAACTCTGATAACCTATAAAAGCCATTGCTAAGAAAATGGCGTATAAAATAGCGGTGAAATGCAGCTCGCGATACCAGTATAAAGGCACCGCAATTATATCGGTGACGAGCCAAAGCCACCAAGATTCAACCCTTTTTTGGGCTTGGTAAAAGGTAGCAAATACAGACATGACACCGATAAACCCATCTAAATACGGGAATGCAGCGGCTTGTGGAAATAGCGAAGGCAACCAAACAGGCAGGTAAAACATGACCGTTCCCCAGCCTAAACCCATGGAGACAAGCAATATACTATCTCGAAGTTTGATAGACTTTGGTAGGACGGTGATGGGTAAATCGTTGGCAGCACCCCAATTTTTTATCCCATAAATACATAAAACGGTGTAGAAAACTTGCAGAAACATATCGCTGTATAATTGGGCATCGTAGAAGATGACGAAATAGGCGATTTGACTGATAATCCCGAAATGCCAAGTGGCTATATGGGGGCGTGTAGCGAAGTAAACGGACACTAAACCTGTGGCTGCACCTATTATTTCGAGCGTTGATGGGTAATCCATGTTTTATTTCTTGCTTTATTTTTTAAAAAACTATTCTTATAAAAGACTCTCTTTACTCAAAAATGTTTATTTACTACCTTTTACTCATATATCAATAATATTATATTTTGCAAAATCCTTCTTCATTAGAAACCTACTTCGAGAAATTTCGCGAAGGCGTGGTTGGTATTGACACCTTTTTTCAGTCGCCAATAGGGCGACAACGCATCGTTTACACGGACTGGACAGCCAGTGGCCGCCTTTACGAACCTATTGAACGCCGCTTGCGCCAAGATTTTGGCCAATATGTTGCGAATACACACACCGAAACGAATGTGACGGGCTCGCTGATGACACACGCCTATCACGATGCAAAACTTATTATAAAAGCGCATATTAATGCTAATAATGACGATGTGTTGCTCATGGTTGGGAGCGGTATGACAGGTGCGGTGAATAAATGGCTGCGGATTCTGGGGCTTCGTGTGCCTGAAAAATGGCGAAATCTTATTAAAATTGCCGACGAAGATCGCCCAGTTGTCTTTATAACACACATGGAGCATCACTCTAATCAAACTACTTGGCTCGAAACAATTGCCATTGTCGAGATTATTCAGCCAAATGAAGAGTGTTTGGTTTGCTTAGAAAGTCTGCAAATTTTATTAGAAAAGCATAAAAATAGAGCGGTCAAAATAGCAGCAATTACGGCGTGTAGCAATATAACGGGCATTCAAACACCTTACCACGCTATTGCGGCAGCTATGCATCAAGCAGGCGGTGTCTGTTTTGTAGATTTTGCTTGCAGCGCACCTTATATGCCGATTGATATGCACCCTGAAAACCCCGACGAGCGGTTAGATGCCATTTATTTCTCGCCTCATAAGTTTCTGGGAGGACCAGGTGCGGCAGGTGTGCTTGTTTTTAATAAAAGCTTTTATAAGTTGAAAACACCCGATCACCCAGGCGGCGGCACGGTGAAATGGACCAATCCTTGGGGCGGACATAGTTATTTAGACGATATTGAAAGCCGTGAAGACGGCGGAACACCGCCCTTTATGCAGACTATACAAACGGCTTTATGTATTCGGTTGAAAGAAAAAATGGGCGTAGAGAACATTATAGCGCGAGAACATGAGTTGGTAAACAGCTTCTTACCTGAATTGAAAGCTATAGCAGGCGTGAACGTATTGGCGGAAGCTCACGCCGACCGATTGCCGATATTTTCGTTTTATATTACTGACTTGCATTATAATTTGGGCGTTCGCTTACTAAACGATTATTTTGGCATACAGGTTCGCGGCGGCTGCTCGTGTGCAGGAACTTATGGACATTATTTATTAAATGTGGACAAAGCATTTTCCGACAGTATTACTTGCCAAATAGATGTAGGCGATTTGAGCTCAAAACCAGGCTGGATTCGCCTTTCTATGCACCCAACTACTACACTAAAAGAACTGGAATACTGTTTATATGCTATCCGACAATTAGCTGCAAATTTTGGCACATTAGGCAAAGATTATCTGTATAATAAGTTTACAAATGACTTTGAATTAACAACCTCTACAGATAATTTTGCAAAACAAAAAGCAATAGAGTTATTAAAGCTTTAAAAATAAGATAAATCAAAGATTTCCTCTTGGCCGCAAAAAGTCTTTTTCTAAATAGAAAACGGTTTCTTCGCCGATGTTTTTAGTCAATTCGCCCATACGTTCCATCTTCTGTACATAGGCCATGAGCTGAAAATAGTTTTCAATGTTTTCGGAATCTTTTTGGGCTTGTGCAATGATAAGCGGGACGGCTTTCGAGCCTATTTCGCGTAAGCGTGCATCGTGTGCCATCACGCGACGTGCGCTATCGGTGTCTTCAAAATTAAAGCCTTGCGCAGCATCATTGAGCATCAAAACAAGGCAATTAAACATTTCTTGCACCTGTAAGGCTTGCACCAAATTTCGGTCGAAAGAGTTTGGAAGTTGCGACACAATATTGGCCATCATGTAAGCGTGGTCGCCGATGCGCTCACATTGTGTGTTCACCTTCAAAACAGATAGCACAAAACGCAGCGTTTCATCGCGCAAACGGTGTGTTTTCAAGATGTGTTCGCAGTCTTTATCAATGCTGGTTTCGAGGGCGTTCACCCGCACTTCGTAATGCAATACTTCG
>JBEEMU010000312.1:0-3065 GCA_041192485.1 Bacteroidota bacterium
GATTATAGCCTGCAACTACGGGGTTTCCTGCGGCATCTTGCAAGAGCCATTCTTTTTTATTTTTAAAAATATCGCTTTTGCTTTCGCAAATAAAAGGCGCAAGCCATAAGCCGGGCGACGAGCCATTGCTTCGTATTTCATCGGCTATTGCTTCCATTCCTTTCGGAAAGCTGCTCTTTACTTGCAGCCAATCGCCTATTTTTGCTTGCCAACCGTCGTCTATTTGCACGAAAGTTGTGCCGAAAGCGGTAGCAACATTCGTATCAGCAGGCGAGTCGCTAAGAATATCGACAAGGTTTTGTTGTTTCTTGAAATTTGAAAATGATTTGGCTGCTTGCTGAATGATTTTTTCATCGATAGCTGTGTAGTGATTGTACCAACTCGTCCAGCCCCAGCAAATGGCTTCTTTCGGCAACCGTGCGCTGAAATAGGCTGTATTTTCAAACGGATTTTGGAAGCCCATAAACATATCGAGAGCGGGATAAGAGTGTTCCAGCTCCAATTTTTCGGTTGAAATAGTGATAGTTCCGACGTTTGTATCATGCTCTATTAAGCTAAAACCAGTGGTTTCGTTGAGCGAAGCGAGCCAAAATGTCCCTTTTTTATTGCGAATATACGAATAAGACCAACTGTGTAAACAGCCGTTTGCATTTGGATAATCATAGAAATTATAATCGCCCATTGCGCCCATAAACTTGCTGGTTCCCCATAAAAGTGGCGGAATTTTTTCGTCGGGGCGAAATTCCCGCGATTCTGTCCAGCTTTGCCAACCGTTGCAAAATACCCGTGAGTCGGGCGCGTAATTATAGGTGTAGCGCACTTCAATGCCTTGAAAGTCAATGGGTTGCTTTGGGTGGATATTGATTTGCAATCGCTCGCCGCCCTGCTCTTGCGTCAAGCGGCAGTCGGCATATAATTCTGTTTCGAAAATCGATTTATTGGCTGTCAGCGGGACTTTTTTGCCGTTGTAACGAAGGAATATATGTTGTAAAACCAAAATTAACTATTTTCAATGGAGAGAAGGTACGGTGTATTATTTATACACTAAAAAACCTCAAATTTTCTAACTGAAAATTTGAGGCATTTTAGTAACTATTTGATTAAACAAATAGTAAGCGCCAGCGGCAAAATAAACACGGTTATTATTTGCTCTGAACGCCCTATTTAACAGGGGCTTCAAAACCGTGATTATTTAATCACTACTACTTATTAGTTTTGAGAAGCAGGATCAATTTGCGCCTCTTGTGTTACTCCTGTTGCGGCAGCAGGTTTTGCATCTCCTACTTCTGCGGCAGCGGCTTTTTTAGCACAACAACCTTTTTTCATGTCTTCTTTTGTGCAAGATTTTGCTTGGCTGGCAGTACAAGTTTTTTTTGCTTCGCCTGTTGCCGAAACTTCGGTTGCTACGGGTTTTGCGCCAGCTTCGGTTGTTGCTTCTGTTAATGCAGAAGCTGGGCCTTTAGCGGCACAGCAAGCCTTTGTTTTTCCGCCCGAACATTGTGCGTTTGCAGTAAATGCAGCTATCACAAATGTTGCTAATAATACGATTTTTTTCATTTGATGTAAAGTAAAAATTAAATTAGAAAATTGAAATATTCTACGATTAAAACTAAATTAAGTAGTAGTAGTATTGTATAAATAAGTAGAGTTTTGAAGCCCTCTAAAACGGGATAACTTAGGGTAATGATGGCCGTATTTCTTTCGTTGCAAGACGTTTAACTAAATTTCGTTGCAAATGTAAGTCTTTTTTTTGAAATAATATCCTTTTTTACAAATCGAACCTATTTTTTTACTAAATAGTGTATGATTTACCTTATTTTTTCTTTCCTTTTCCTTTTGCTGGCTTTGTAGGCGTTGTTTTTGGTTTAGGTGTTGTTGTCGCGCCGTCTGTTTTTGGTTTAGGGGTCGTCGTTGTCGGTGTAGTTGTAGTCGGTGTAGTCGGTGTAGTTGGTGTCGTTGGTGTCGTGTCTGTTTTCACATCGGGCGTGTCTATGGGCGTTTCAGGGGTTCCAGTATCGCCGCTTTCGATAATGCGCGAGCTGTCTTGCTCCAACTTTGTTACACTGGCCAATTTGTCGTTTGCTTCCTTCAAGAGTGCGGCACTTCCTTGCGGAAAGTTTTCGGTAATAGATTGGAGCGTAACTTTTGCGTTAAGCAATTCATTTTTTTCGGTGTATAAATCGGCTAATAAGAGCAACGTTTTCATTGCCCAGTCTTGATATTCGGCAGGAATTTCGCCTGCATAATTCAAACAAAGTTGCTCTGCTTCGGGCAGTTTGCGCTGTTCGTAGGCGATGTGGCACAGTTCGAAGCGCGACTCCGAAGCCCGTTCGTCGTCGGTGTTTTTAATTACTTGGTCAAACGCAATGCCTGCGGTTGTCAAGTCGTTTTTTTGCATGGAGGCTTTCGCCAAATAATAGTTAAATTCGGCAATTTCAGACTTTTCGAGCGTTTTATTACTAAGCGCAGCTTTTGCTTCTGGAATAACGTCGTCATACTGTTTGTTATGGTAAGCCGAGCGGAGTTGCCCCAGTTTTGCTTTGCGTTTTACGGCGAGGTCTTCGCTCACGTCGCTCAATTTCGTGTAGGCATTATACGATTTTACATAATTTTTTTCTTGATAAAATAGGTCGGCTGCTCGCTCTAAGTTGCGGGTAAAATTGCGGTCGGCACCGTGCTGAATAAGTGCGTCGTAATCTTTTGCCGCTTCTTTGTTTTTCTTTTGAATGAAATAAGCGTCGGCTCGCATCGTCATTGCGTCCCAAAAGTTAAATCCTTTCGGAAATTTTATCATATAATTGGTGCATTTTACAATAGCATTATCCAAATCGCCTTTGTTAAACAGGGTGGACGCTGCTCGATACATCAAGGTGTCTTCTTTAATATCGCGGCTATTTCCCTCTGGAAGCGTGTTCAAATAGCCGATATAACCCGTTTCATCGCCATTTCCCATATACACGCCTTCAATCGCATTTCGGGCATCTAAGGCTTCGCGTTGTGTGGGGTGATTGGTTAAAACACGTTTATAATATTCCAATGCTTTTTCTTTTTGCTCCAAATTGGCA
>JBEEMU010000313.1:0-4234 GCA_041192485.1 Bacteroidota bacterium
GGCTGTGTTGCGCCGATGTCTATCGGTTGACCGCTGCAAAAACATCGCCGCCGCCGCCTGTTATACCCGACACGCCGCCGATAGCCGCTAATAAACCCCTGCCACCATCGCCGAAAGCCCCTCCAGAAACGCCCGAAAACCAAAACCCGCCGACCGCTTCAACGCCGCCGAATAGCGCAGGAACGCCACCGAATTTGGGAGAAACCCCGTCGCCGTCGCCGCTAAAACCACAAGTGCCGTCTATCATTTTTAGCGAAGTCATCACCCTATACTTTCATAATGACGAACCCGACCCCGACACCCGCGCAACGACGACGACCCGAAACTACGAGCAAACCTATTCGCGCTATATCGTGATGAAGCCGATTTATAAAAAAGGCTATACAAAAGGACTTGCTGCCGACCGCCGCTCGGAAGCAGAACAGCGCATCGACGACTTTTTTGACCAGCAAGTGACCGCTAACTACCTGCGTTTAGCCAATTTTACCCGCGATTTGCAGGCAACCTTGGCAAATGGGCAGCGTGTGACCATCGATTTGAGAGGATATTGCAGTCCGCGAGCGTCATCTGATTACAATGTGCGGTTGAGCAAACGCCGCGTTTCCTGTTTGAAAAACTATTTCCACCGTTTCGAGAACGGCGTATTAAATACTTATTTGAAAAATGGGCAATTGATTTTAAATGAATTGCCACTCGGCGAATCGACCGCCCCTTCTGGCATCAGCGACCGTTATGACGATTTGCGCGGCTCGGTGTATAGCCCCGAAGCGGCACAGGAGCGGCGCGTGGAAATTGTGCAGGTCAAGGTAGAATGAGAAAATGTCCGTAGCAAGTTGTTTAAAAATGACGCGCTTGCTATTCTTTTACGGAACTATTGGGTAGTTGGCTAAATTTTTTTTATTTATATAAACCATTGATACACACCTTCGACGGCGGCTACCTGCTTTCAGACTGTTTTTGCCATTTACGAGGCAATGATTATGAAGCTACTTACGATGATATTTTAATTAAAGTAGATGTACTTCTTATGATTGTTTTACCACGCTTACATCATGCGCATGAACGAGCAGGGTCAAATTTTACAGCAAAAGCACCTCCATCACGGACGCTCTTTTACGGCAGGATTCTTGTTTAGTGAACAAGCTAACGGCGATATTGTAGGCGTAGGAGGGAGTTTGTATGGGCGTAGTTATCAACAAGTTTATCGCCTAAACAGCCAGTTAGATACCGTCTGGATAAAGAATTATTATAATGTAAAATACGATATAAATAGAGAGAGTGCGATGATAGGAGGTTTCGCCGCTACGCCTGACGGCGGTTTTATTGGAGCAGGCGAGTTTTTCTCGCAATCAACGCCTGTTTTCCCGAATGGTATTCAATGCGGCTGGCTGCTCAAAATAGATGGCGACGGCTGTGCCGAAAACTGCTTAGTTGGTACAGAATCGCCGAAAAAAGCAGGCGAAATAAGCGTTTTCCCTAATCCGTTTGAAGACGCTCTTTTTCTATCTACGCGGCAATCCGACGCGGCAACCGCTACCTTTTACGACGTACTTGGGCGCGAAATAGCCATACTTCCCATCATAGACGAGCAACGCGTGAATACCGCCGAACTCCCAGATGGCGTTTACGCCCTCGTGCTGCGCAATGTGCAGGGCGACCTATTAGGTACAACGAAGGTGTTGAAGTGAGTAAGGAAGCCGTTTTAAAAAAAAAATTCGTTACCAACACCCGAAAAAGGGTGTTAGTAACGTTTGTCGTTTAAAGAGTTATTTACTACAAGACTTGTTTTAGGCTTTTTTTGGGCTATGCTCGGTATTGTAAAACTCCAAAAAGCAGAAAAAGGATAGAAAAACGAAGCATATTAAAAACCGATATAAACCAAACGCTTGTTATTACCATCGCCAATAGTTTCAATCAGTCCTTTATTACGGCAGTAATAGTTATAAAAGGTTCTGGCAATCGTTTCGCCGCCCGTAGCCCCTTGCGTATAAATACGTGTGCGCACTTTTAGGACATACTCATATTTTATGCCTTTGACGTAGCGCGTTCGCTCTATCGCATCAATCACGTTTTCATAGCGCAGCCGTCCGCCCGTAATCAACGATAAATCGTCATTCCACACCTTTCCTACGCCCAAATCGGTGCGCAATTCGGTGCGTTCAATAGTTCCTGTAGCGTCGGGAATTGCCAAATTATTTACTTCACGGCGATAGTAAATGCCGTTTTCTTCGCGAATAAAATAGTCGTTTGTGCTATTTTTAAAGAATTTATAGCTGCGCCCGGCAAACGACGAATCGCGGACAAGCGTTGTAGTATCTATCATGTTGTTGCCAATATCATACGCCCATTTCGTACCTATCCTCATCGGATAGTAGTTGCCCGAAGGCGGTATTTGCCCTGCTGTCGAGGTGCTTGAAGCCAAAGAGGAAAGCGGTTCTTTTTCGCGGTCGCCGCAGCTTACGAGTGTAAAAAGGAAGGCGATAATAGGAATGAAAGGTAAAATTTTTTTCATGTAAAATTTAAATTGATGCAGTGTTGTGAGAAGGAAACCGTAAGGTTGGCACAAAAAATAAAACGAATTATTCTGATTTTATAAATTGCGGTAAACAATAAGCCGCAAATATCGTAAAAAAGTATAGTATTTACAGCTTTATTCTAAAAAAAAGTATAAATTTGACCTATAAAATATTTTTTTTCTGAAAAGTGACTATTTATACCAAAAAAATACCTACTTTTGCACGGTAAACCAAGTTTAACTACTTGTTGGTTTTTACTATTTCTTTTAATTTAATTTTCATACAACTCACATTTTTTGGCTAAACAAAATTTCAGTCGCGGTTTTGCACCTCGTGGCCCCGTCCAAAACCCCAATCGCATCAATGAGGATATTAAAAATCCTCAAGTACGCTTAGTAGGCGACCATTTCGATAAAATTGCCGAAAAAACAGGCAAACAATTAGAGCCGGGTATCTACGATACTCGCGAAGTATTAGCAATTGCCGAAGAAATGGAGCTTGACCTCGTTGAAATAAATGAGAAAGCCGAGCCGCCAATTTGTAAAATTATCGACTACAACAAATTTCTTTACGAAAAGAAAAAACGGGACAAGGAGATAAAGGCAAATGCGCAAAAAACGGTTATCAAAGAGGTGCGCTTTAGCCCCGAAACCCACGAACACGACTTCGATTTTAAACTCAAACACGCCGAAGGCTTCTTGAAAGACGGGGCGAAAGTAAAAGCGTATGTGATGTTTAAAGGGCGAGCTATTGCGTTTAAGGAGCGCGGCGAAGTGCTTTTATTGCGCTTTATTCAGGGCTTAGAAGATTTAGGTACGCCCGAAGCAATGCCTAAACTCGAAGGCAAACGTATGTTTGTTTTCATTGCGCCGAAAAAGAAAAAGTAAACATCTTTCTTTTGAAAAATAAAAAGCGGAAAATTTGGTAAAACCTAAAAACCGTCGTACCTTTGCCCCGCTTTTAAGGAATTGCCTTTGAAGCATTGTTCATAGAAATCCATTTTTTAACATCATAATAAAGCACAATGCCTAAAATGAAAACGAACTCGAGCGCGAAAAAGCGTATTCGAGTAACGGGAAACGGCAAGTTGAAAGTAGCTCATGCAGGCAAACGCCACATGTTACGCCATGCTAGCAAGAAAGCAAAACTCGCTTTGACGCACAGCACGTTTGTAGATGAAGCAGACCGCAAACGCATGGAACGATTACTTTGTATGTAATCCTACCACTTTTCCTTTTCCTTATCGAAACAGTCTTTCTACGCCAATTTTAAGCGATATGTTTTAACCAAGAACAGTCCGCGTATCGAGGCTCCTGTCTAATTTTTTTAATTTAAGAAGAAATGCCACGTTCAGTAAACTCTGTAGCATCTCGGGCACGTCGTAAACGTGTTATGCGTCAAGCCAAAGGCTATTGGGGCGCAAGAAGTAAAGTCTATACCGTCGCAAAAAATGCTGTTGATAAAGCAATGGCTTATGCGTATATCGACAGAAAAAACAAAAAACGCGAGTATCGCCGCTTGTGGATTGTGCGTATCAACGCTGCCGCACGCAATAATGGCACGACTTATTCGCGCTTAATCAATAAAATGGCAGCCGCAGGCATCGAGCTGAATCGCAAAGTTTTAGCCGATTTAGCGATGAATCATCCAGCCGCATTTACCGCCGTTGTAAACGCTTGTTAATAATTTCAGATTATATAAAAGCAATAAAAAGTCAT
>JBEEMU010000314.1:0-4999 GCA_041192485.1 Bacteroidota bacterium
AAAATAAACGCATTTTCGTAGCCCGTTTTATACAAATCGAATAGGTCGCTGTAGTTCACTTTGTTTTGTGCAGATTCTGCAATAAAGCCTGCGACAAAGCTGTTTTCTAAAAAAGCGTATAATTTAGACACTTCTTCGGGTGAAAAAGAATGCCGTTGCAAGACAAAAATAGTTTTGAATTTGGCGTAATTCTCCAAACTATACGCGCTCAAAACCTTGTATAAATAATAGTAAACGGCAACTGTGGGTGTTTCCAAAATACTCGGAGTGCGGGCGATATAGGCCAAGATGTCGGGTAAAAGAAGGTCTTGCGGCAGGTCACTTTTATTGGCTAAATACTCGTTTTGAAGTTTGCAATGCTGCAACAATATTTCGGCGATAAAGCCTGCGTAAAGCGTTTCTATGAGCGGTTGATAGCTAAATATATTCTCGTGTTGCCGTTCGCGCAAGAGAATATGGTGCTGCTCATGCGCCGATTTTGTTTGAAAATAAGCAATATCGCGCTGCGGTTGTGCGTCGAGTTCGGTTTTTGCTTCTTCAAGATAGGCTTTGCCTAAGTCCAAATTGCTGCGCGTGGTGTAAAACTGGCTTAAGGTGAAACGATAGGCAACTGACTGCTTTTTTGCCTCGCTTAATACAATAAAATCTTCGACCATATTCAGTAGTTCGTGCATATAACGCCCCAGTAAATTGACGTTATACGGCGTATTCTTGCCCCATATTTTCGCAAAGACCTTTTTTTTATCTATTTCAAGGTCTTTTTTTATAAAAACAAGCAACACTTCGAGCAGTTCGCCTGCCTGAGTGCGTTGCACGGCGCAACAACCCCGCACATAGTATTGCAAGGCTAAGAGTTCGCTGCGGTTCAGTAGGTGCAAGATTTGTAATAATTTCGATTGCTGCATCTTATTTATGTTTGTCTAATATTTCAAGGGATAGCGGGTAGCTGCAGCGCGGCGTGGTCTTTGTAATTCATATTGGTGGCGACCTAATAAAGGTGCATCGCACCGTAGTATCCAAACAATGCATTTAATAGACTGCGGTGCTACACACCTTAACCGACTTTTTTTATCACATTTATACAAATACTGCGATGCTACGCACCTCATCACTTAACATATTACACTAACTTTTTTTGTTAGTATTCAATCCACAAAATCTTAGGTAAGATTCTTATGTGGTTAAAAAAATACTCGCTTATATGTTTTAACCTATCGCCCGAATGGGAATACACTTTAGCGGCACAGTCGTTATTTACACTTTAGCGGCACGACCGTTTCGCGCAAGTTAATATGTTTATAACTCAAACTAAGAATGCCTTTTTCGGGGGCGTTTGCCGCAAGGCTATAGGTTGCCACGCTGTTTTTTCCATTTGGCAAAAGCCGCAAAAACGTAGATTTGCCGTTGCATAAAGCAATTGGAAGCGTCAGATGAGCGATGACACGGGGTTTGCGGCTAAATGACTCGCGTTGCGCTGTTTTCGGATTTATTTTTAAAACCAGCTTGCCGCCTTGCAAATAATCTACAAGCAAGCGGTAATTGGCTTTTATCAAATCGGGCGCGAGCGATTGCACGGCTTCTTGCGCAATCGTTTTGCCGACGATAGCGGGGTCGTATTCTACGCCAACTTCTACTTGGTTGAAATAGCCGTTCCACGCCGAATGTTTCGAGGTGTTGGCTGTAATGTCGAAACTAAGGGTTTTAGGTGTGGTTTTCACGTTTGCAAATTTCAAAACGAGGCTGTCGATGGGGTTTTTCAGCGCGTCTTGAAATGTTGGTGTGAGGGAAGTCGCTTTTTGGGTGTTATTTGGCAAAACGAAGGGCAAAATAACGACAGAATAAGTACTCGAGTCGGCTCGCAATTCAAGCGCGTTTTTCTGCGACGATAACTTCATCGACATTTCCGCTTTTGGGTCGATGCTTTGCTGCAATATCTTTTGCAAATTGCCATACAAGGTATTGTTCTTATTGGCGTTCACGCGCAAACAAAGGCTGTCGATGCGGAGCGGCATTTTTGAAACGATGGCTACGACACTTTGCAAACCTGCCGTTTCATCGGCTGTGTTTGACCGCGGAATAGCGAACGAGCGTTTGCCGCAAAGCCCAAGATAAGCAGATTCGCCTTTGCGAGCCGGGAAAATGACGGCTGCGGGTTTGCCTTCTTGCTGCGATAGGAGGTAGAAATACTGTTTCGTTTTATTTTTCAAACTAAGCTGCATCGTATTTGTCGCTTGCGAAACATTCGCCGCTTGCGAACCATTCGCCGCTTGCGAACCCTTTGTTTGTCTTGCTGCCGTTGTTCCCTCGGCTGACTCTCTATGCGTGGAGTTGCTTTCGGGTACAAAAACATTCGCTTTTTTACTCAATGTCATTGGTTGTTTTTCGGCGTTTATCCACGCCATTTCCAAGGCAAACTGATGTTCTTTTGATTGAGAGGGCATCGGCTGAATAGTATAGGCTTCCTTGCAATATTGCACAAAATCGGCATAGCGAATCCACACGAATCCCTTATCTGCCCAGTCGTCCCCCCACGAATTAAGCACGCGGAACGCACCGCCTTCCACCGCATTATTATAGCCTACTACGCACATCGCATGACCACCTAGTATTTCCTCGTCGGCTTGCGGATGCCATATTTTCGCTGTCAAATCCTCGAAGGAAGGCGTGACTAATGCGCCAATGATAACAGGCATTCCTTGCGTCAAGCTCTGTTTTATTAAGGCCGTATCGATGCTGTAATCGGTTTTGCTTCTAGTCAAACGGCTATAGCCTGCAATACGAAACGCTTTCGCCGCCGCCATCAATTCGGCAGAAGGACGCTTTTGACACTCGTTGTCGTTATACGGAAAGTCATTGAAACTAACGATGCCAACTTTGCACATTTTGTCAAAAGCATTCGCAATATACGCGCCTTGACATTGATTGAAATTGATTTGATTGAATAAAAAAGACGGGCTAAAAGCCAGCGTATTCGGCGCAATTCCTGTGGCTTGTGCCGCAATAATGGTGCGAGCAGCATAGGCCACCGACCACGCAACACACGAGTTTTGGTCACCTTGATTCCGCGGACGCGGACAGTACTGCTCTAATGAAACGCCCTCGGGCAGCAGCATATCGGCACTGTCTAAGGGCAGGAAAACCTCGACTGAATCATAGATTAACGCATCGCTCATCAGTCCACGAGCGAGTTTGCCGCGCTCGGTTTTGGGAAAGAAAAGGGTTAAAAGAACGAGGGCTATCCCGCCTATTAATAAAGGAAAACGGTATGGGTATATTCTTTTTAGCATCGAGTTGTGATGTGGTTGTTATGTTTTAAGAATGTGTAAAACTAATCAAGTTATCTTTTACCCATTTCTTTTACCGCAAATGTACTGAAAGTTTTATAATTCAAAAGAATTTTTTGTCATTATTGCATCGGTATTCACTACATTTTTACCAACTTCTTTACCGCTATCAATTTACCGTGTAGCCAGAGTTCGGTTAGGTAAACGCCTTGCGGCAACTCGGCGACGGATAGGCTAGTAGCCTGCTTGTTCTTGACGGTTTGCGTGTTAAGAACGCGCCCTAAGGCATCGCGTAATAGCAGGCTTGCGGTGGCTTCGTCGGCGAGGTCGGGCGTGATGACTACTTGGCTTGTGGCGGGGTTTGGCGAAAGCCCGATGCTGTATTTCGGGTCTATTTCGGGGACGGTTATCACGAATAGGCTAGGAGTAGTCTGTACTTCATTGGTCAGAACGGGTGTGTTGTAATCAAAATAAATGGCGGCAAGGTTGCGAATAGGCGTACCGCTTTGTATCAAGGTGTCGTTTGGTTGTATGGTGAAATAAACGAAACCGTGGCTGGCTGGCTCGTTATGCGTGCTGTCCACCAACCGAATATTCGCAAAGGTAAATGTTGCCACACGGCTATTGTTCACCTGCACGGTGCAGGGGTGGCTGGAACCGATGAGTTTCAAACTTGGCAGGTGTAAGAAGTTGCTTAATGTATCTTTCACGCGGACGGTGAAGGCTGTGTCAGTCCCTGTATTTTGAAAGCGAATGGTGTAGCCTAATTCGGGCGAAGGACGCACGAACGCCCCAGTACTAAGGCGGTCAAAAGTATAGGCTTCTATATTGACGTGCTTATCGTTGGGGTCGATGCTGCCTGTTGTTATATCATAGTTGGTATAAGTATTGTTCAAACTATTTATATCGTTGGTAAATGGCTCGATGACAAGGGTTGATGTGACGAACAAACCAAGTGGCGTAGTAGTAGGAATGCCTATGGTCACATACGCTGTATTATAGAAATAAGAGGGCGGAAGGTCGCCTATTGTAATAATTAAGGTATCATTTACGACTGTATGCGGATAGCCGCAGCTAAAACTATTCGGTGTCATGCCTTGCAAATGAAGTTTGAGCATCACATTATGTGCGATAACTGTCGATGTATTTTTATAATACAAATAATAAGGAACGGCAAAACCAGGCCGTAGGTTTTCGTGAACTAATTGCACGCTCAAGTCAATAGGCGTAGGGCTTGTGTGAATACCGATATTCGTTCTAACCGTATCATTGAGTAGAGCAGTAAGGGTAAGCGGACTTGTTGTAATGGTTTGCCAAGTGCTTAAATTTGGCGCGTTCAGGGTGTCATTGCCTACACTTGGCAAATTTATACTATAAACGCCTTGCGCATCGCTCACACTATACCATGTTTGCCCCGTTTGTGCAGCACGAATTAGTTGGTTCGGCATCGGGTTTTCTGTTGCGTCAAGCAAACCATTGCTATTTATATCCTCAAAAACGATGCCTTGCAAGACCGCTTGCGCACAATGCGTCGTTATCGGGAGGTTTACTTGGCAGCCGTCGGTGCTTTGAATCGTAAGAAGGTGTGCCCCCGCTGCCACATTTGTAATATAATAAACATAGTTTATGCTACTCGTTAAGATACTGCCATCAAAACTTAGTTGATAAGGTGCGATGCCCGCTTGCATTGCAGCTGTAATCGCGCCTGTTGCGGC
>JBEEMU010000315.1:0-5281 GCA_041192485.1 Bacteroidota bacterium
CCTTGGCCGTCGGCACTTCATACACCATCGTACTCGATTTCGTGGATTTTGAACCATGCACCCCGTCATTATCAAACACTTCAAAATTATACGTCACCTTATCGCCAGGCAACAGTTTTAATTTGGCAACATCGAGCGTGTATTCAAATTGCGTTGCCGTACCGCTCGCCCCTTTCAAAGGCATTGTTTGTTGCGAAATAGCGCGTTTCTCACCCTCCACTTTATAATTTACAACCACTTTGCTAATCCCATAATCGTCAGAGGCATCGCCTGCGAAAAACAGCACTTTATTCACGTTTTGCGAGTCTTTGAATTGCTGCACATTGATAGCAGGATACTGGTCGGGAACCACCGAAATAGCATAACTCACAGAGTCCGCATTTTTCAAGTTTTGATTCGATAGAAACAAGGTATAACGCAAATCATTCATCGCTTTTATACCAAAGGAAAACATATCTTCGCCAATTTTTTTAGTGGCTTGTGCCGCCGTTTTATAGCCATAACGCACACTCATCTCATTAGCGTTCGCTGCTTTGAGCAAGTAAGTGATATTCGTTCCCGCAGGCACCACCAAGTCGCCTACATTTTCGAGCTGCTCGTCTTTTCTGCCCGTATAAGCTGGGTAATCAACTGCCACTTGCAAACCCTGAATATTTGGCTTTTTCAAAACAGATAGTTCATAACTCTTTGAATTATAGCCATTTGCAGTCAAACGAAATTTAGTATTATCATTCACTTTCGTAAATGTATAACTGAATTTATTGTTTGCGTCCTTTTGCAATTTATATTCAAAGCCTTCTACATCGATGAAAACATCGCTCGGCAATGTCGTGCCATCAACTTCAACTTCCAATTTATAGTCGTTGTATTGCACCACGCGCATATCATTATTTGCAACTGCAAACGTAAAGGGTGCTGGTTTTTCATACACCGTATTATTATCGTATAAACGCGCCGTACTATCCCGAATAATATTCGGAGAATACGCCATTATTCCCAATAAAAAAACCAATGGAGGTAAGGCATATTTTAAATATTTGGCATTATTCGTCAAATTGATAGCAGCCACAAACGGAACGGGGCGCAGCTCCTCCGATTTTTGCTTGATACTCGCCTCTATCAGCGCCGCATTATCTACATTGTGATAATGTTGCTGACGCAACTGCAAGATATTCAAGAGTTTATCTTTGATATTGGCAAAATGATTGCCAATAATTTGCGCAGCTTGCTCGTGCGAAATAACCTTGCCTAAACGGAAATAATGCAGCAAAGGCAGTAAAACCCACCCAATCAAGGCGACACTACTAACCCCGATAAAGCCGTAAAACAGCACTTTGCGCAAAGCCGTAGAGAAATAAAAGATGTACTCGCCCAAGTTGATAAGCGTAAACAAGCCCACAACGATTGCCGTGGTATATAATACACCGCGCAACAACGCATTAAGGTAGAATTTGCGAATAAAAGCATCGAGCTTTTGAATAAGCAATGAATAATTGTCAATTTGTATATTTGCCATATTTTTTATTGTGCAATGGTTACCCATCTTAAGAAACGAGAAAACGCCCTAAAAAGTTGCATTTCGACGGCTCTTATTTTTAACCCACAAAATTATAACTTTTTTTTGAATGATGATGCTTTTTTCGCTTAAATGGTGTAAAAATAAGACGAAAAATCAATAAATTTTATTTTTTTACAAAAAAACAACTACATTTGCTCTCGATTAAGAATTAAAAGAAAATATGAAGCTATACGAAATACTCGAAACACTCGATGTTTATACCCTCAATCGCTTTCGCAAATATACAGCATCTCCGTTTTTCAATGAAAAAGAGATAGTTTTACAGATACTCGACGCACTGTTGCCGATACTGAAAAGGCGACGGCGAAATGAAGCAATTAATTTACCAACTAAATTAGAATTATGGGCTTTATTAAAATTAAATTTGGACTACAATGACACACAAATAAGGCGAGCTTGCTCCGATTTATCGCAGCTGGCACAAGAATTTTTATTGTTTTGCGAATTTGAAAAAGACAAAATTTCTATCTATCGCTATCAATCGCAAGCCTTATTTGACCACAACCTACACAAACATTTTAAAAGCACTCTAAGCAACGAAGACCTGAAAATAACAGGCGATAGCACACAAACACCCGACGTTTTATTGTCTAATTTCTTGTTAGAAAACCAGAAAGACGCTTGGTTAGTGCGCGATATGCGCCGAACACAACAAACAAACATTACCGCTGCGGCAAACGCCTTAGACATTTTTTATTTAGCCGAGCGATTGCGTATGTGTTGCGATGTGCTTAATTATCAAAATGTATTGAAGCTACCCTTAGAATTAGTTGGTAATGAGCATATTATCGCCTTATCAGAAAGTTGTGAATATGCCGAAATACCAGTTATAAAAATTTACTACACCATTTTAAAAACGCTGTTAAAGCCCAACGACCAAACGCATTTTGATGGCTTAAAAGCAGCTTTGCGCCAACATATAATCGTTGTAAAACCCACGCAGCAACGCGAAATTTATACCTTTGCCCTAAACTATTGTATCCGAAAAATCAACTTAGGCGAAGTTGCTTTTTACCAAGAATTATTTGAATTATATCAATATGTTCTATCCAATAACTATATTTTTGATAACGGAAAACTACCAGCTTGGGACTATAAAAACATTGTGACCCTTGGCTTGCGGCTGAAAGAATACACTTGGGTAGAGCGTTTTTTATATGATTACAACGACCGATTGCCCGATAATTTCAAAGAAAATGCTTTAAATTATAATTTGGCAAAATTGAATTTCTCCATTGGAAAATTTGGTAAAGTCATCGACCTTTTGCAAGTCGTAGAATATCAAGATATTTTTTATACCTTAGACAGTAAAGCCTTGTTAGTAAAAACCTATTTCGAGCTCTCGGAATGGTCGGTCATAGAAGCGCAATTAGAGAGTTTTCGAGTGTTTTTAGTGCGCGAAAAAACAGTTTCCGAAACAACTCGACAACAATTTTTAAATTTCTGCCGATTTACAAAAAAAATAATCCAATTTCCGAATAAAAAGAAATTAAACGTTTTATTAACCGAATTAGAGCAAACTACCGAAGTGGCCGACCGACAATGGCTTCGCAGCAAAATAACTTAAATTTAAGAAATGTACCCTACTCCACCTTATCATTTTACCATAAATGAAGGCAGCTTTTTACTACTTGCCCTGCTGCTTTTTGGGGCGGTTATCTACCGTTTTGGGCAGTTAAAAGGCCTGCCTGCATACGTTGCGCCCTCGCTATTTGCGACAAAAGCGGCCGCAGCCTTAGCCTACATCGCCTACCACGCTCGCATACCCGACGGTGGCGATGCCTACCATTTTTTTTATTATAGCCGATACATTCAAGCCGCCTTTTACGAAAATCCGCATTATTATTTTCGATTGCTGCTTGGCGCAAACGACTCGTTCGTCGCAACCCCTATTTACAAATACACCTGGCAATTAGAGTATTGGTCAGACGACGATTCCTACGCCATTTTGCGGTTTCACGCCATTTTGCGCTGGTTTTCAGGCGGGTTTTACACCATTCACGGCGCATTTATGGCGGTTTTACTATACTTTGCAAGTCGAAATATTTATACGGTGCTTTATAATTATATCGATTTTGAGGAAAAAAAACAAACCTATCTACTAACTACAGCCGTATTTTTCGTGCCTTCGGTGTGGTTTTGGACGGGCGGTATCCACAAAGACGGTTTTATCTATATCGGTTTGAGCTTGCTTATCTACAGTTTTCACTACCTTTCAAACCTCAAATCGGTATCTATTTTATCCAATTTTTCCTTGATATTAAAAGGCATTTTGGGCGTTTTCCTACTTTTTTTATGCCGTAGTTATTTATTGGTGGCCTTATTTCCCGCGCTATTTTTTGGGTTGTTTTTTGGAGCGCGGTTTTCGTTTTTTAATACAAAAAAAGGCTTGCAATACATTATTTTATTAGGCTTAGGTCTTATATTATTTTACAGTGTAATAACCATTGCCGACCTCCCTTTTTTAGAAAAATTAGCGCGGAAGCAGCGCGAATTTATCTCGGAATGGGGCAATTTAGATTTCAGTGTGCCGCAACTTGCGCCTACTTGGGCAAGCCTGTTGCAAAACCTCCCTATTGCCCTCCGAAATGGTTTATTCCAACCTGTTTTAAGCACTCATTCCAGCATTATTCTGCTTGTAATGGGTTTAGAACCTATATTTTTACTATTATTTTCCGCCTTTCTTGCTTTTCAGCAAAAAAATGTAAAAACAACGCCACTCACTTATTTTTTACTTACTTATTGCCTGCTAAACTTACTATTAGTAGGCTTGCTTACTGCAAATATCGGCACATTGATACGCTATCGCAGCGTAGCACTTGGTTTAATTCCACTCCTTGCGTTCAGTCGCAAAAAGGGCTAAGGAATGGGTAAAAAACAACTTGGTTAGTTTTACTCATTCCTAAGATAATCACCTCTGACGCGCTGGGAGGTCGGGTGTGGACTCAAAAAAAGCGTCAAACCCAATAAAGGATTTAACGCTCTGAAGTATTTTAAAAGTACCCCGTAGGGGAGTCGAACCCCTCCTACCAGGATGAAAACCTGGCGTCCTAACCGATAGACGAACGAGGCAAATGTTGGTTGGAAAACAGCTGTTTATACTGTATTTCCCTCAATTGCGCTGCAAAGGTACGGCCTTATCAATCACTTTACCAAATTTTTTCGCAACTTTTTTTCAAAAAAATTCATTTTTTTATTTATAAAATTCAAACTACTTATTTAAAATTCATAAAGTATTGATTTTTAAATAGTTGCAAATTACCTTTTTTCTACCTGCCAATCATCTACATTAACGTTTAAAATGAAAATCATGCCGACTAAGGCTGGTATCGCAACATTCATACCCCACAAACCAAATGAAACGGCAAAAATAGTTAGCGGATTTTGCGCATAGCTACCCCAAACCAATAGTGCGACTTTCGCACGAAGCGGCAAACTTGCGCCAGGCAAAGCAGGAAGAGCGGTTTGTACAAAAAAGATGAAAGCAATCGTTATAAATGCGTTTACAATATGAATTTTGATACCAAAAAACAGCAAGAGCAAGTAATATTGTAGCGAATAAACCCCGTAGCGCAGCGCAGAATAGAGTAATACATTATTCAACTGACGGCGAGTATATTCGCGCAAAACTTCCAAATGATTTGCGCCGCGTTTCAGATAAGGAATACGGCGAACTATCGGTATTGCTAAATCGATATTATA
>JBEEMU010000316.1:0-3921 GCA_041192485.1 Bacteroidota bacterium
TTAGAAATTGTCGTAATTTTGTTGTGCTATTTCTTCTTATGATAAGAAGACAATTAGATTTTAGACTAATTCCAAACAAGTACATCATACATCATTACATAATAATAGGTGCATACACCCATTCATTTTTTACATTTTAATTTCATCATTTTCATCTCATGAAAAAAATTCTATTTGCAGCTACGGTTGCTTTATTTAGCACAATTGCCGCTTTCGCGCAAAATGTGGTGGTTACGGAAGGGACTGCGAGCATGAGCCAAGGTAGCAATAACGCATTCACGGTAAAACTGCCAGGAACGGACAGAAAAGACGTAGAAAAGGCGTGGAAAAACTTTATAGATAACTATAAGGGAAAGCTGAAAACCGACAAAAAAACCGACGAAACCTTGGCTAACAACTCGATTATTAAAGAGATAAACGGCGATAACACTATCGATGTTTATTCTAAAATAACGGCGGATAGCAAAACCGACAACACGCTGACGGTTTGGTTTAACCTGGGCGGTGCTTATCTTTCGTCGCAAGCACATGGCGATAAAGCGAAAATTGCGCAGAAAATGATTGCCGATTTCGCATTAAGTGTGTCGCGCACGATGCTGGAAGAGCAGCTAAAAGACGAAGAGAAAAAAGCTAAAAAAGAAGCCGAAAAGCTGAAAGATTTGGAAAAAGATAAAGCGGAATTGGAAAAAGACATCGAATCGTATAAAAAGAAAATTGCGAAAGCCGAAGACGATATTAAGAAAAATGTGGAGAAACAAAAGGACCAAACTGCTGCCCTCGAAAAACAAAAAGAGGCGGTGGAAGAGGTGAAGAAAAAAATTAGCAGCCTGAAATAATCTTTTTTAAAAAGATACTTTTAAGTGCCTGCGGCTAAATAAACACGGTTACCCGAAAATAGTTCGTTAAATAGCTCGTTTTACAAGGTTTTAAAACCGTGATTATTTATATACTACCTATTTCTACAATAGCAACCGAAATTCGCAAATGGAGCGGCAATAAGCCGCTTCGTTTGCGAATTTTTCTGTAAGAAAACAAAGCAGCATGTAAGGAAAATGGCGTATCTTTGTCGTTCAAAATAAAAATCAATTAGATTATGGCCGCAAGAAAACAATCCTTTCCCCTTTTAGAACCGAACCTGGCAGACAGATTCGGTTTGATTCGCCTGCGACCACCGTCTCCTATTTTGACGGATTGGTTAAGTGCTACGGGTAATATTATACCCGAAGATATGCGTTTATTAGACAAAGTGCTGATTAAAATTATTGACAATGCGGATTCTTGGAACGAAGAGGAGTTGAAAATGCAGTTTATTAGTATCATTATACTGCTTGCCGATATAGACCCGCGTATCCGCACTTATTATGACCGCGAAATTAATGAAACGATTGATGGCGAATTTTTATCCTGCAAGTCGGATATGATGCTTTCGAAAGGTATTGGCGAGTTGATAAAAACGCCGTATTTTTTTATGCACGAATACAAACGAGAGAAAAAATATTCGGGTGACCCTATTGGTCAGATGCTTGGCGGTATGCTGATTGCACAAGCCAAAAACGCTCATAATATGCCAATTTACGGGTGCTATATACAGGGAAGACACTGGTATTTTAGTGTATTAATCGGTAAGGAATATGTCATTAGTAATGATTTTAATTCCTCCACAATGCCCGAGGTTCAGCAAATTATTTTTATTCTTCGCAAACTAAATACCATTATTTTAGAGCAGTTGATGGTGTAAGTTAGGCTGAAAATTTTGCAAAAAAACGTGAAAAAAAATACATTTACATTAGGCTATTCGCCTTGCCCAAACGATACGTTTATTTTTGATGCCTTAATTCATCAGAAAATAGACACCGAAGGGCTGCAATTTGACGTGCTTTTGGGGGACGTGGAAGACTTGAATAGACGCGCTTTCCGCGCCGAATTGGACATCACGAAACTTAGCTATCACGCTTTTGCGCATTTGACCGAACCTTACGCACTCTTGCATAGTGGGAGCGCGTTAGGCAATAATTGCGGCCCGTTGCTTATCGCAAAAAAAGAGCTTTCGCCCAGCAAAACGCATAAAGTGGCGATACCCGGCAAATACACAACCGCCAATTTCCTTTTGGGCATCACTTATCCTGCGCTTTCGCAAAAAAGCGAAGTTTTGTTTTCCGACATAGAAACCGTGGTTTTGAACGGGCAGTTTGACATGGGTTTGCTCATCCACGAAAACAGGTTTACTTATAGCGAGCGCGGATTGGTGTGTATCGCTGATTTGGGGGAACGCTGGGAAACGCGCACCAAGCTACCGATTCCGTTGGGCGGCATTGTCGTGAGGCGCAGCCTGCCGCACGAAACGCAAGCACGCATCAACCGCGTATTGCGCCGTAGCGTAGAGTTCGCCTTAGCAAACCCTGCGCAAACGCTTGCTTATGTGGCCACACACGCGCAGGCAATGAGTCGCGAGGTGATGATGCAGCATATTAATTTATATGTAAATCATTATACCATCGATTTGGGCGAACAAGGGCGAGCCGCCGTCGAACGATTGTTTGCGGAAGCATGGGCTTTAAATGTTATTCCGCAAAGCGGAAACGCTATTTTTAGTTAGAATTATTGTAGCTAAGCGCTCGCGGCAAAATAAACACGGTGATAATTACCCAAAAACGCCTCTATTTCACCCTGTTTATTATATACTACTACTACTTATTTAGGTCTTTGGAACACGGATTTAAAGGATTTGATACCGATTGACACCTATTTTTATAAAGCCAAACAGCCTAAAATCGAATTGTCTAAAAGGCTAAATCTTTTCCAATATCGCGTCTAAAATATTTGCCGTCAAACTGTATTTTATCGGCGTTCTGCAAACTATTAGCGACAGCTTCGGTAAAAAGATTGCCGTAAGACGTGATGGCCAGCACTCGTCCGCCGTTTGTGAGAATTGCTCCGTCGAACTCGGAAGTGCCTGCGTGAAAGAGCAAGCAGTTCTGCACATTTTGCCAACCCGTTATTGGCTTTCCTTTTGCATAATCATTCGGATAGCCGCCCGAAACCAACATCACCGTTGCCGCAGCGCGTGGGTCTTCCTGTATGACCAATTCATTTACGCGGTTTTCATGGATTTTTATAAAAATATCGACCAAATCATTTTGTAAGCGCGGAATAACAACCTCTGTTTCGGGGTCGCCCATTCTGCAATTATATTCGATGACAAAAGGCTCGCCTTTCACGCTAATTAAGCCAAAAAATACAAAGCCCTTGTAAAGCATATTTTGCTGTTGGAAGCCTGCAATTGTAGGCTCCACAATGCGGTTTATTACTTTTTTATAAAGCGTTTCATCTACAAATGGCGGTGGCGAAACGGCTCCCATGCCCCCAGTATTCAGCCCCGTGTCGCCTTCGCCGATGCGTTTGTAATCCTTCGCAACCGAAAGCATTTTATAATTTACGCCGTCGGTTATGGCAAACATCGAGAACTCGATGCCGTCTAAAAAGGCTTCTACGACCACGCGGCGACTGGCTTCGCCGAACTTGCCCGACAACATGGCCGTCAATTCGGTTTGCGCTTCTTGGCGGTCGTTCAAAATCAAAACGCCTTTTCCCGCGGCTAATCCGTCGGCTTTCAAAACGATTGGCAGCGCGTGATTAGCCAAATAATCAAGACCTTCTTGCAAACTTTCGGGCGTAAATTCGCGGTAAGCGGCCGTCGGAACGCCTTGCGCCGCCATGAATTTTTTGGCGAAAGCCTTACTTCCCTCCAATTTTGCGGCTTCCTGCGACGGGCCAATAACGGCGATATGCGCACAAGCAGCGTCTTCGGCAAAAAAGTCGTAAATACCGTTGACCAAAGGGTCTTCGGGGCCAACAACGAGCATATTGACGGCGTAGTCGAGCATGAATTTTTTGATACTTGCAAAGTCGTTCACCTGCAAA
>JBEEMU010000317.1:0-3508 GCA_041192485.1 Bacteroidota bacterium
TTATTTTGACTTTGCCTAATCTTCGATTTGCTGTGGACACTTAGAAGTCGTATTCTGTAAATAAACAGCCATTTATGAAATCGATAACGAATGAATTAGAAAATTAGCGTAATTTTGTGCGACCTTTTAAAATGGGCAATAAACTAAATTTTTTATATAAAATCACATTTCAAAACAAAAAATGAAGCAATTTACCAACCTTTTGCTAACAAGTTTGTTAGTAACCGTGGCAGCTACAACTGTATTTGCCCAAATAGCTCCTAAAACGCCTTATGTAAAACCGGGCGTAATGAAGAAAAACAAAGAATTAACACGCAATTCAACGCTAAAACCTATGACAGCAGATAGCCCTGAAACCCCAAAAACTTCGATGGCTTCGGCGGTAGAAATGCCCCCTATCTACAAGTTCGAAACCGTGCCAAACGACCCGCTCGGCGTAAAACACATCACGCTTGCCAACGGGTTGCAAGTCTATTTGAGCGTCAATAAAGACGAGCCGCGCATTCAAACCTTTATTGCAACCCGCGCAGGCAGCAAAAACGACCCAACCGATGCCACTGGTTTAGCGCACTACTTGGAACACATGTTGTTTAAAGGAACTTCGCATATCGGGTCGCTCAACTGGGACAAAGAAAAGGTCGTTTTGAAACGCATCAGCGACCTCTACGAAAAACGCCGCTCGGTGCAAGACCCCGAAGAGCGCAAAAAAATGTATGCCGAAATAGACGCAGCCTCGCAGGAAGCCGCCAGCTTTGTGGTAGCAAACGAGTACGACAAAATGATGTCGTCTATCGGCGCAAAAGGCACAAACGCCTTCACTTCGTTGGAGCGCACTTGCTATGTAAACGATATTCCGAGCAACGAACTCGATAAATGGTGCGCTATTGAAAGCGAACGCATGAGCGAATTAGTTTTGCGCTTGTTTCATACCGAACTCGAAGCCGTGTATGAAGAGTTTAACATCGGGCAAGACAACGATGGCCGCAAAGTGTATAAAGCCATGATGGAAAGCCTTTTTCCTACACATACTTACGGTACGCAAACAACTATCGGTACCAGCGAGCATTTGAAAAACCCGTCGATGGAGAAAATCCACACGTTTTTCAATACCTATTACATTCCAAATAATATGGCTATCATTCTTTCGGGCGATTTAGACCCCGATAAAACAGTGGCAACTTTGGAAAAATATTTTGGCAAAATGCAGCCAAAAACAGTGCCTACTTGGAAATCGCCCGTGCAAGCACCGATTACCACACCTATTATTAAAGAAGTAACAGGCAACGAAAAAGCATCGTTGCAACTTGCTTACCGCTGCGGCGGCGCAGCAACGGGCGACCCGCTTTTGATGGATTTATGCTCGGCCTTGCTCAATAACGGACAAGCAGGTATCATCGACCTTAATTTATTGCAAAAGCAAAAAGTACTGAAAGCAAACGCTTATGCTTGGGAATTGCACGATTACTCGATGTTTATGGTTGACGGAACGCCGCGCGACGGCCAGCAATTAGAGGAAGTAAGTGCCCTGCTTTTGGAGCAAATGGAAAAACTAAAAAAAGGCGAATTTGACGAATGGCTCATAAAAGCTGCCGTCAAAAACCTCAAATTGCAGCATATAAAAGCCTCGGAGCAAAACCGCAGCCGAACCAGCGAAATGTTGGACGCTTTTATTTTAGAAAAAAATTGGAAAGATGCGGTAACGTATTTTGACCGTATGGAAAAAATTACAAAAGCCGAAGTCGTGGCTTTCGCTAATAAAAACTTCGGCCAAAACTACTCACTTATTTACAAACGTCAGGGCGAAGATAAAAACGTAGCAAAGGTAGAAAAACCGAAAATTACACCGATAAAATTGAACCGAACCGACGAATCGGCGTTTCAACAAAACTTCAAAAAGATAGCTTCGGGCGCATTAACACCCAAATTCATCGATTTCAAAAAGGATATTGCCAATAGCAAACTACCAAGCGGCGTAGGTTTCGATTATATTCACAATAGTTTAAACCCAACCTTTGACCTATATTACACCTTGGATATGGGCAAAAATCACGACCGCACCCTGCCTATTGCGATTAAATTATTGCCGTATTTAGGTACAGATAAATACACTGCAGACCAATTGCAACAAGAATTTTTCAAACTCGGCTTGTCGTTCGATGTTTTCTCGTCTGACGACCGCGTGTATGTAAATTTGAACGGTTTAGAAGAATCGTTTGAAGAAGGCGTGAAACTTTTTGAGCATATTTTACAAAACGTGCAGCCCGACCAAACATCGCTCGACAACGTTGTAGCCGATGTATTGAAATCGCGCTATGATGCCCTCAACGACAAACGCACGATTTTACGCGCAGGCATGGCGAATTATGCAAAATACGGCAAAACATCGGCGTTTACCGATAATATTTCGGAAGAAGATTTGAAAAAATTGAAAGCCGCCGATATGGTTGCCAAAATAAAAAGCATTACCTCGTTTGAGCATACTATTTTTTATTATGGTACAAAAACCAACGACGATGCGAAGAAAATTGTAGCAAAACACCATATTACGCCTGCAAAATTAACACCAGTGCCTGCCGAAACCAAGTACCCAGAAGTGGCAACCGACAAAAACAAAGTGCTTTTTGTGAACTTCCCGATGGTGCAAGCCGAACTGATGATGATGAGCAAAGGCGAAAAATACGATGTGAACAAAAAAGTAATGGCCGACCTTTATAACGACTATTTCGGGTCGGGCTTATCGTCTATTATGTTCCAAGAAATCCGCGAAGCGAAAGCCTTAGCATACAGCACATTTGCGCAATACGCCGCCCCGCAATACGCCGACCGCAGCCACTATATGATGGCTTATGTAGGCACACAAGTAGATAAACTGCAAGAAGCCGTAAAATCGGTGCAAACTATTGTGAACGAAATGCCCGTTTCGGCGGCGCAAATAGAGAACGCACGCGGCTCGATTATGAAAAAAATAGAGAGCGAGCGCATCACAAAATCGGCTATTTACTGGACGTATCAAAATGCCAAAAAATTGGGCTTAGACCACGATGTGCGCAGCGATGCTTACGCAAAAATGAAAGTTGTTACGCCCGAAGAACTCGTGAAATTTCAACAAGAAAACGTGAAAGGCAGAACCTACACCTTCTTAGTTTTGGGCGATAAAACCAAAGTAGATATGGCGTATTTGAAAACTATCGGCGAGGTAGAAGAACTTTCGTTGAAAGATGTGTTTGGCTATGCGCGCCCGTAAAAGAAGGAACACGCCCGTAAAAGAATGAAAACTAAGGCGAGTAAATAATTTCAGTTACCCATTTCCGATTTTGCATTTGGAGATGGGTAACTTTTTTTATAAGAAAATACAATTAAATCGTAATTTGCCGTAATTTTGCACCCAGGAAAGAAGAAGAAATAAGTAGAGCCAAAATTTCGTGCAGGATTTTGGCTAAAAACAAGGCAAATTTTGAGTTCAACGCAGCGCGTTGTACGAAAAATTTAACGCAGTTTTTAGGCAAAA
>JBEEMU010000318.1:0-6028 GCA_041192485.1 Bacteroidota bacterium
ACATACACAAACAATTTTTTCGCCATTGCGCGGCCTAATTTTGTGTGCGGCAACATACCTTTCGTGCCTATTTCTACTAAGGACGTTGGGTGTTTTGCTAATTGGTTTTTTGCAACAGTCACTTTGCGACCGCCTGGGTGACCCGAGAATGTTTGATATTCTTTTTGGTCGATTTTACGCCCTGTAAGGCGTACTTTGTCTGCGTTGAGTACAATGACGTAATCGCCACAATCAACGTGAGGAGTATAGTCGGCTCTGTGCTTGCCGCGCAATACATGCGCGATTCGCGAACACAAACGACCGAGTACTAGTCCTTCGGCATCAATCACAAACCAGTTGTGTTCTACGGTGTGTTTCGATGCCGATTCAGTTCTGAAACTTAATGCTTTCACAAGAAAACTTTAGATAATATTAAAAAATAATTTTTTATTAGTTGAAACAAATTTTTACTTTTTATTAAAAATAACCTTCTAAGTTGCTATTAGTCGAAATAAAATATGGCTTATTTCATAAAAATCTTTAATTTGTTCCTTCGGGACTGCAAATGTACGTCGATGTCGAGCAGATTTCCAAACTTTTTGCAAATTTTTTTTTATTTTTTTTACTTAACTACTTGATTTACAGTCTAAAAAAAGAATATTTTTTTTAGTCGACAGGCTTTTTAAGCCGTAATACATAAATACTGGCTATCTTAAGCCCTATTAAATTAAGGCGTTCTGGCGAATAATAGCGGTGTTTATTTTGTCCCTGCCTAATCTCCGATTTGCCGAAGCCCGTACTTTGATATTGATGTTTTTGTTTTTGTTTGCAAGCAACCCTTTCGGCATAAAACTTGTTGTGAATAAAAGACTGCGGATTAAATTCCAAATTTTAAAAACCTTCCAACCATTTTATTTTGAAAACGAAAAAATTTTTTTTAATACTGCTTTTTTCCGCGCTAATCGTCGTTGGATTAAATGCACAGTCCACGCTCTTTGAGTTTAGCACACCGTTTACAGATAGTGCCAGTTCGTGGATTGTTTATACCGACCAAACGATGGGCGGCAATACGATGGCCGACATGATTGTTAGCGACAGCTCGGTGGCGCGATTCAGCGGAAACCTATCGTTTGCCAATCGCGGCGGTATTGCGCAAATTATCAGCCCTTATATCACCGATGTTTTGGGCAGTTATGAAGGTGTTTCTATTCGTTTCAAAGGCGACGGCACACCCTTTATTGTGACGTTGCAAAACGTAGCAATACCCTGCTCGGCCAAGCATTTGGAATATTTAATCCGCACAGAAATCGACCAATGGACGGAGGTGCAAATTCCGTTTTCAGAGTTTCGAAACACTTATTTTGGGGTGGCAATGATAAAACACCCGCTTTCGCTCAACGATGCCCATCATATTTCATTTATCAATGCCTACCAAGAAGGCCCGTTTTGGTTAGATGTTGATTGGATAAAGTTATTTTGATTGGATAAAGTTATTTTAACCGTTTTTACTAAAAAAACAACCTTTCTGCCCCGAAATACGTTTATATAGCGAAACAATAACAACCGAATAACAACCGAATAACGGCGCAATCTCCTCACACAATTCTTTTTGTGGCTATTTATAGTATCAACGACCTCGAGCAACTCTCTGGAATAAAAGCTCACACACTCCGCATTTGGGAGCAACGTTATGGCGTAATTCAGCCAAAGCGAACCCCTACCAATATACGCTATTATACCGATATTGAATTGCGTAAATTGTTGAATATCAGTATTTTAAATAAAAATGGGTTTAAAATATCGCTTATTGCGAAAATGTCAGATGTGAATATTTCGACAGAAATAGAACAACTGTCGAAGCAGCAAAACGACCAAGAAACACGCATCGACACGCTCGCAATTGCGATGGTAGAAATGGACGAAATAAAGTTTGAACAAATTGTAGCAGGTAGTATTGAGCGCGTTGGTTTCGAGCAAACAATGACCGATATTATATTTCCTTTTTTAGAAAAAATCAGCCTTTTATACTTCACAGGTTCGGTAAAACCCGCCCAAGAGCATTTTATTACGATGCTTATTCGTCAAAAAATAATTACCGAAATCAACCAAATTCCACTGATAAATGCGATAAACGCCCCTAAATTCTTGATTTTTATGCCCGAAGGCGAAAAACAAGAGCTTAGTTTGCTCTATTTGCATTATTTATTAAAAACGAAAGGTCTTTATGTCATCAATATTGGGCAAGGCATTACCGTAACCGACGTGCAGGTGCCGTATGATTTGCATGAACCCGCCTACCTCTACACCATGTTTACCGAACCACACAAATTACCCGTACAACAACGGGTAGAAACACTCGCAAATACGTTTCCAAAAGCCACGATTTTACTTTCGGGCTACCAGTTATTAGCAAAACCAATTGCAAATCCGCCTAAAAATGTGCGTATTCTGCGCAATTTGGCTGAAACAACTGCTTTTTTAGAAAAAATTTAAGTACTTTATTTTTTATACTATTTTTTATTTTCATAACTTATTTTTAGTGATAGAAACCGATTTAATAATAATTGGCGCAGGTCCTGTCGGGCTTTTTACCGTATTTGAAGCAGGCTTGGTTAAATTACGTTGTCATCTTATCGATTATTTACCGCAACCAGGCGGGCAGCTGACCGAAATTTATCCCAAAAAACCAATTTACGACATTCCCGGTTTTCCAGAAATTTTGGCAGGCGATTTAGTGGACAATTTAATGCAGCAAATAGCACCCTTCAAACCAGGCTTCACACTCGGCGAACGCGCCGAAACAATTGAACGCACCGAAGACGGCCGCTTTCGCGTAATATCGCACAAAGGCACGGTTCACCTCGCTCATGCAATAGCCATCGCAGGCGGTTTAGGTTGTTTCGAGCCGCGCAAACCACCTATTTCAAGCATCGCCGACTTTGAAGAGCGCGGCGTAGAGTATATTATTAAAGACCCCGAATTTTACCGCAATAAACGCATCGTCATCAGCGGCGGCGGCGATTCGGCACTCGATTGGACTATTTTTTTAGCCAATATTGCGGCCGAAATAACGCTAATTCACCGCCGTACCGAGTTTCGCGGCGCACCCGACAGTGTAGAAAAAGTGATGGAACTCGCAGCATCTAAACGCATCAATTTAGTGACAGAAGCCGAAGTTATAGGTCTGCAAGGCAACGGAAAATTGGAAACCGTACTTATTTCACAAGCTCAAAAACCCGACATAACCGTAGAAACCGACCATTTTATTCCACTTTTTGGGCTTTCGCCAAAATTAGGGCCTATCGGAACCTGGGAACTTGCCGTCAATAAAAACGCCGTGACGGTAAACACCTTCGATTACGCCACAAGCGTTGATGGCATTTACGCTATCGGCGACATCAACGATTATCCCGGCAAATTAAAGCTCATACTTTGCGGTTTCCACGAGGCAACACTCATGGTACAGGCTGTTTGGAAACGTATTAATCCCGATAAAAAATTAACACTAAAATACACAACAGTTAACGGTGTAAATGCTTTTTAAAATTAGTTAAATAGTCATGCAGTATCTTGTTACAATCACCCTTCCCGACGAAATGACCATCGATTTTATGGCACTCGTACCCACGCATCGCGCTCGCATCAATAAGCTGATGCAACGCGGTATTATTCTGTCTTATGCCCTCAATATGGAGCGCACACGCCTCTGGATTATTATGAATGTGAAGGAAGAGGAGGAGGTAGATAGTCTGCTGCACGGCTTACCACTACACCCTTATTTTCTAAATTATGACACGCACTTACTGATGTTTCACAACACGGTTTCTGGCGCATTGCCCAGTATTTCGCTCAATTGAAAGGGTAGATTACAAAACCGCCGCTGCTTACTTGGCAGCGACGGTTTTTTGTTTTTGGATTTGGCTTGGGGTAAATCCAAACGAAAATTCATTGCTATATAAATAGAATTTATTCAAACCTAAATAAGAAAATAAGCGCAGAAACAGCCTAAAAATGAGAAAATAAAAAAAAGTATAGGCTACTTTCGTAAAAAGCCGTAATTTCGCTGCTGAAATAAGAATTTTATAAAAAAAGAATGATACAAAACATCGTTAGTACAGGAAAAAAGGCCACTCGCGACGGGTTTGGCGAGGGCTTGCTTGAAGCAGGAAAACAAAACGAACAGGTAGTGGCACTTTGTGCCGATTTGCTTGGTTCGCTAAAAATGGACGCATTTTTAAAAGAATTTCCCCACCGTTTTGTGCAAACAGGCATTGCCGAGGCAAATATGATGGGGCTGGCTGCAGGCTTGGCCATCGCAGGCAAAATACCTTATACTGGCACATTTGCCAACTTTTCGACAGGCCGCGTTTACGACCAGATTCGTCAAAGCATTGCCTATTCGCATAAAAATGTGAAAATTTGCGCTTCTCACGCAGGTTTAACGCTCGGCGAGGACGGTGCTACGCATCAAATATTGGAAGACATTGGCCTGATGAAAATGTTGCCAGGTATGACGGTTATAAACCCTTGCGACTATGAGCAAACGCGCCTCGCAACTATCGCTATTGCCAACCATTATGGCCCCGTTTACTTGCGCTTTGGCCGCCCTTCGGTGCCTATTTTCACCAAAAATATGCCTTTCGTCATCGGAAAAGCCCTGCATTTAGCAAGCGGAACCGACGTGAGTATTTTTGCAACAGGGCATTTGGTTTGGCACGCCGTAGAAGCTGCACAACTACTTGCAAAAGAGGGGATTAGCTGCGAAGTTATCAATATTCACACGATAAAACCCTTAGACGAAGACGCAATTTTGGACAGCGTAATGAAGACACGCTGCGTGGTTACTTGCGAAGAACACAACCGCTTGGGCGGGCTTGGCGATAGCGTGGCGCAGGTTTTAACGCGCAATTTGCCGCTTCCGCAAGAATATGTGGCCGTAAACGATTCGTTTGGCGAAAGCGGAACACCCGAACAGTTGATGGAAAAATACGGTTTGACCACCAAAGACGTAGTTGCGGCCGTGAGAAAGGTCTTAAAAAGAAAGGTATAATTTAAGAATTTTAAAAAATTATGGTAGAAATATCAACCGATAAAAGCCGCCTAAATACGGCAAAAATCCATGATTTTCTCTGCAACCGCTCTTATTGGGCGAAGGGCATTCCTATCGAAGTCGTGGAGCGCAGCATCGAGCATTCGCTTTGTTTAGGTGCGTATATCGAGGGCGAGCAAGCAGGTTTTGCGCGAGTCATCACTGATTTCGCTACCTTTGCCTATATTTGCGATATGGTTATTTTTGAAGAATATCGCGGTAAAAATATTTCAAAGCAAATTATGGCAACAATTATGGCGCACGAGAGCTTGCAACGTCTGCGCCGAATGATGCTTTTCACCTTAGATGCACATGGTTTGTATCGACAATTTGGCTTCGAAAACTCGCCTAACCCTGAGCGAATGATGCAAATTGCGAGTATGGATGTTTACAAATAAAAAAAGCCATTTTTAATAAACAGAGCCAAACCATTTTCATACCATTAATGGGTATATAGTGTTTCTTAGGTGCCTTATGTGGCTCAAAATAGTTGCTTATATGTTTTAATCTATCGCCCGAATGGGAATAAAATCGTTTTTAACACATCGTTTTTAACACATCGCTTTTAATTATTCAATTTATATTTACTTACATGAAAAAAAATTTACACCTTATTGTATGCAGCCTACTAATGGCTGCCAATAGCTTTGCGCAACCAAGTATTCCCAATATGGGACTCGAACAATGGACTGCTTCTGCGCGATACGACACGCCATCAGGCGGTATTTGGGCAACTCCGAACCCAACGCTTGACGCGCTACCCGCTATCGGTTTGCCCGAAGCGCCCGTTAAAAAAGAAAGTGCGGCGGCGAATGTTCACCGCGGTAGTTTCGCTGCAAAGCTAAAAACCGTTACTATTTTCGGATTGAAGGCTTCCGGAACAATTTACACAGGAGCGTTCGTATTTAACTCGACAAACCCGACTGCGAGCGCGAAATTAGGCGTACCATTTACGGATCG
>JBEEMU010000319.1:0-3629 GCA_041192485.1 Bacteroidota bacterium
TTTATATCGTGGCGGCGCAGTTTACTGCACGGTTTGTGAAAATAGTTTTAGTAAATTCCAGCAACTCCCAGAGGATTTACTCTGTCCGAAGTGCGGCAGCTTGGGCAGGCAGCGGCAATTATGGCAAATTTTAGAAAAAAAGAACCTAATATGCGATAAAAGTGTGCTGCATTTATCGCCTGCTCGCTCGTTGCGCCGCAAGATAGAGATAGCCGAAGGCATCGAATATCATACCTCCGACTACAATGGCGATTGGAAAACAGATTTTAAATACGACATCACGAATATCCTCGCTCCGCCTAATCGCTACGACACGATTATTTGCTACCATATTTTAGAACATATCCGCGACGACCGCAAAGCGATGCGCGAGCTGCATAGAATGGTGCGTCCTGGCGGCGTTGTTTTGGTGCAAACACCGTTTAAAGAAGGCAATATTTATGAAAATGAAGCCAAAATACATACGCCTGCCGACCGTTTAGCGCATTTCGAGCAAGAAGACCATCTTCGCATTTACAGCGTGGAAGGCTTGGCTAACCGTTTGCGCGAAAGCGGCTTTACTGTGCAAATTATGACCTTCGACAACGAATATGAAGCTGTTTATAAAGGCTTGAAAAGCCCCGAATATGTGCTTTGGTGCGAAAAATAGTTGCTTAAAGCTAAGATACACAGAGCGTTATCTTTTTAGGCGGCAATTCACACCGTGTGACCTAGGATAGTATATCGCTATTATTTAATTTGTCGGCCTAATTACTGAAAATCTAATTTCTATTTTTTCAACATATTTATATGAAAAAAATAATAATTCCCATTTTTTGCTTGGCAATTGCAGCTTGCAAGCCGAGTACGCCGTCGTCGAGTACGGCGGGCGAATCTGCGTCAAGCGAAAGTTTACTAACCGAGTATCCGACTACGAACTTTGATACGATGCGGGTATCGGCGCGTTTGAGCGAAGAAAGCAAACAGTTTTCCTTCAAATCGGCTGAAAGCTTTGACCGTTGCGATGCCGTTAGCGTCACACGCCGCGACGGAAAACCGCTCACCCTTTCCGCCGAATTTAAAAAATATTTAGACTGCATTGACTACAATGCGCAACTTGTGAATGACCGTTATATGGTTTACTCGAACGATAAGAAAGTTTCGCTCTACGATTTAGCCAAAAATGTGAGCTTGGATTTGTTCACGCCGCAATCTTACGACGATGCCAATTTAACAAATTTGGGTTGGTCGCCCGACAAAACGCGCGTCGCTTTCGTGAGTACAACTTACACCGACGAAGCACAAAAAAAATTGGGCTATACAGCGCGTACTCGACTGATTATCTTGGAGTTAAACGCCGATAAAACCGCCGTTGCCCACAAAACAAAGTTTGACATTCCTATTCAATTTATCCCTTCTGAAGGTAATTATGTTTCCAATGACAATTGTTTTTGGGCAAATAGCACGACTATCCGCTACCGCATTTTTGTTAGCGAAGATTTTGAAATATTAGAGAAAAGCGCGAAAAAATACACCAATCTGGCGATTACGGAAGGCGGAATTTCGCAATAGGCAAACACACACACTCCTTTCATTATAGTTATTTAGGTGTGTGTTTAAACGAAGTTTAAACATCTCTTGCACCCTCTTTCAAACACGCTCTGCGAAACTCTGCGGTAACTCTGCGGTAACTTTGCGGTAACTTTGCGTTTAAAAATCCCTCTCTGTTTTTTAACCACAAACAAACGACCTAATTTATGCTTTACGACTCGCTATTAGCCGCCAAAAAAACTGCCCGCAAAAAATTTGTGGTACTCATCGACCCTGACGACGTGAAGATTGGGCGACTCGACCAAATTGCAAAACTCGTCAATGAAGCGCAAGTCGATGCGTTTTTTATTGGTGGAAGTTTGATTATGAATAATCAAATGGACAAGGTTATCACGCAACTGAAAGAAACCTGCAAGATACCTACGATTTTGTTTCCGGGCGGCTCTATGCAGTTGAGTTTCCGCGCCGATGCGCTCTTGCTTTTGTCGCTTATTTCGGGGCGCAATCCCGATTTATTGATAGGAAAACACGTTGAGGTGGCTACGTTTTTGCGGGTTGCACCGCTCGAAATCATCTCTACGGGCTATATGCTCATCGACGGCGGTATCGCAACGTCGGTGTCGTATATGTCAAATACTTATCCCATTCCGAATACGAAAAACGATATTGCTGTTTGTACAGCTATTGCTGGCGAAATGCTGGGCTTGAAACTCATTTTTATGGACGCAGGGAGCGGCGCAAAAATGCCCGTTAGCGAGAGTATGATTGAAGCCGTTAGTAGCAATATCGACATTCCGCTTATCGTGGGCGGCGGTATCCGAAATGCCGAAAAAGTGGCGGCAAATGTGCGAGCAGGCGCAGATATTATTGTAGTAGGCAACGCCATCGAGGAAGACCCCGAATTGATAAAAGACATGGCGGCGGCGGCACATGGCAGGTAATTGTTTAGGTCGGCGGTTTAAACGAAGTCTAAACATCTTTTAAGCATCTTTTAAACATCTTTTAGACATCTTTTAAACTCTTTTTTTGCGCCCTATTTTTGCGCCCTATTTTAAATTCCACGCTGCGAAACGCTGCATTTAAAATTACAAATAGCCAGCAGTTACAAAATATAAAATCATAAAAAAATGATAAAACAAAATATACCTAACGCCATTACGCTACTCAACCTATTTTTTGGCTGTTGCGCCTTGATGATGGTTTTCAACTTTCGCATCAATTTGGCGATAGTCTTTATTAGTTTGGCCTTATTGGCCGATTTCGCCGACGGCTTGGTGGCGCGGTGGCTGCGCGTGAGTAGTCCGTTGGGCGAGCAATTAGATTCGCTCGCCGATATGGTCAGTTTTGGCGTGGTGCCAGGGGCAATTATGTATAAAATGCTTTGCGTCGGTATTCAAAACATTTCTATGCCGCTTTTTCTGATAGACATGGGCGTAGGCAAAGGGCTTTATAATACGATTGTGCCGCTTTTTGGCTTTTTAATTACCGTTTTTTCGGGGCTGCGATTAGCTATTTTCAACATAGACACGGGCGGGCAATCTAACGCATTCCGTGGACTGCCTACACCCTCGTCATGCGCCTTGCTTTTAGGCACTTGGATTTGGGTAGATAGGGATTTTTCTTATACTGACTACGCAAATTTGCTGTTTCTCATTCCTATAATTGTGTCGGTCTTGCTCGTTTCACCTATCAATATGGTGAGCAACAAGTTTAAAGGCGCAGGCTGGAAAGGCAATGAAATGCGGTATATTATGCTTGCACTCGCCATTATCTTATTGGTTTGGCTCGGTATTTACGCCTTTGCGCCCGCTATTTTATTGTATATTTCTATTTCAATCGTTTCTACGGTGAAAGAATCATTTACACGTTCGTAAGTTGCCTGTTGTAGGAAATCAAAACCACAATAGTTTACATAACAATAATTCACAGTACAAATTACTATTACATTAGTAGTGTTTCAAGTTAATCTTGTCGGATTGTAGCTTATGTGTATAAGGTGCCGCACACCATCATATTTGTAGAAAATCATCCCGAAACGAGTATGAAGGTGCCCCGCACCGCCCTAATAATTCTTCCGTTTTTTAGGTTGGCGTGCGCTG
>JBEEMU010000320.1:0-2752 GCA_041192485.1 Bacteroidota bacterium
ACCTTGTCGGCAGCATCAAAAGCGTAGAGTAAACCCTTGCCGATGGCATTGAAAGTAGGCGCAACGGCTTCGCCGAACTTCAGCCAATAGTAATTCATACGGTTGGATAGTTTTACCCAAACATCGCCGCCTGATGCTGCGTTTTTGACGGCTTCGTTGAGCGCGCCCTGCGAATTGGTGACGGCATCTGTTGTGGCTTTCAGCCCGTCCAAGTTTTTCATTAGCGCGAGTAAGCCGCCTTGTGCCTCGCTATCTAAGCCGAGTGAGCCGAGCCAGCCCGCACGGCTTTGGTCGGAACGACCTGCAAGTTTTTTATCTAACTGCCCTGCAATACTGACAAGTGAGTTCATTTTGCCACCCGCATCATAGATATTTACGCCGAGTTTTTTGAATTTGCTCGTATTGTCGCTATCTGCTAAGGCTTTAAAAGTGTTTTCTAAAAGCGTGGTACTGCGCTCTGCCGTTTGACCTTGTGCGGTTAGGTAGGCGTAAGCCCCTGCGGTTTGCTCTAAGGAGAAACCTGCGGCTTGCGCGCCTGGAATGATTTTTGGCAAATAGTTCGCAATATCTTTAAATTCGGCATTGCCCTCGCGGACGGTTGCGAACAGGACATCGTAAGCCTTGTTTGCATCTTCAATGCCTGCGGATTTCATGACGCTGACGGCTGCGCCTGCCGTTGTTTCTACATCTGTAGAACCTGCGCTTGCCGCTTTGAGGGTCGGGTCAAGCGTAGCCATTGCTTGGTTTACGTTAGTAATGCCTGCGGACATGATTTTATTGAGGGCATCGGGAATTTCAGCCATTGGCGTAAGGCTATCTTTGCCTACCTCCAAAACTCTGTCATTTAATTTTTGGAGGTTTTCCTCCGATAGTTGTGCGGTTGTATTGACTTTGTGCATAGACTTATCAAACGAGTTCCACTCTTTGGAGGCATCAATGGCAGCCGCACCAAAAGCGACCGCCGCCGCCGCCGCGAGCGCGTAAGGATTTGCCAAGAGTTCAAGTGCAGCGGTTGCGCCTGGTATCTCGGCGGTTATGCCTTGTAAAGCCTCCATATTTTTGAGTTGGAAGTTTTTCATAGAGCCACCGAGTTTGTCAAAAATAGATTTGGAAGCCGCATCTGTTTTTTCAAATGCGCCATCTAATTTTGACATATTGCCATCTATTTTTGAAAGTCCTGCCGAGACCAAGTCGTTCAATTTAAAGGTGGTGTAAACGGTTGTATTCGCCATTATAAAATTATTTTGAAAAAGATTTGGTGGTGTGAGAATAATGTCTTACCTTTGTGGTGCAGTTCTGCGGAACAGGCGACAGGAGGTTCCTAAATCTTTACAGATTTAGGAACTCTCTTTTTTTATGTTATATTGTAAAAGTGATGCCCGATTAGATTTTAAGGACGCATTTTATCTATAATTCTGTTTTTACCCATAATGTAAATATGCTCTAACTCTTTGTGCGTATTAAACGCACTATTAAGTTTATGGGTTAGTTCGCTTTCTAAGTCCACTTCCTTTGCCAAAATTATTACATGATTCGCTTGCTTTGCGCCTCCGCCCATACGGTTACCAATGTTTTTAAAATCTGCTGTAGCCTCCACTTCCCACAAAACCCCATCTATTCGTAGGTCGGGGTTTTTATTTTGCTTGGCATTTGGCATAATCTTATTACGGGCAATTTCTTCTTTGCTGTTTATAATAGGCAGTATTTCTACTTTTTTACCTTGTGCCGCAAAATGCTCGGCAGTCGTGAGTAGGTCTTGGTAGTCGGTTGCGTCTTTGCTCGCTGATATATGTAGGTTTATTTCGCCGCCATTTTTGTAAGATTTCAATGTTGTAAACTGCTGCTCGCGTGGCTGGGCATACACTTCGTGCTGCCGCTCGCGCCCAGCCGCCTTTTCGCCTTGCTCTTTGAGTATTGCCTCCATATCGCCCTTTGCCTCCATAGAGGCTTTAAAATAAGGGTGGTTTTCGTGAAACATTACACCGTTTACGCCTACGTTGTTTTTGAACATCGGCGTAATATCGCTCGGCGGTGTGAACATTTTGAGGTTGGTTTCCTTTACTTTGCCGCTGACTTGCTGCACATCGCAGCGGCAACGCCAGCCGTTAGGGGGATAGTACTGTGTCCAAAATTTATCGTCAATGGCACGAGTGATGCCGTCCATAGCGTGGTGCGAATCGCGGACGCGCTCATCGCCTATGGTGTGGTATTTGAGAAACGGGTGGGTTTCTTTGTCCGCTTGTATGCGCTGCCATTGCGCGGACATTTGCGCAGACGCTACGGCAAGTTCGTATTCGGTTTTGAGGTACACCTTATTATATAAGGTGTGCAGTTTTAGGGCTTCGGTCTTGAAGTCCTGCCATTCGCGCATTTTGCCGTTGCCATCGGTGAGTAGGTCGGAGAGGTCGCGCAGTTCTACAAAGGTTTTGGCAAGGCTGAACGCCTGCACATTATTCAATAAAAACTTGACGGCTTGCCCGTCGGGTGTGGTGTAGTCAATTTTATCTAAATTGGTATCAAAACCCTTGACGATGGCTTTGGTAAACAAATTCATTTGTTGGGTAAAAAAATTACGCCCTATATATAAGGTGTATTTTTTTGTGTTAAAAATACGCTTGACGAGCCGCATAAAGGGCTTGTAGAGGCTGTCAAATTCGCCATCGGCAAGATTTTGTGTGTGCGGACTGAAGTCCACACGCCCAGCACAATCGGGGCAAGTATCGCTGTATTGTGTCGTCAATAATTCGTGCAT
>JBEEMU010000321.1:0-4465 GCA_041192485.1 Bacteroidota bacterium
CCTATTTTCAAATAGGCATCACGGTTGCGTTTTAGCGTACTACCTTCAGTAAATGCCATAATACGGTAACGATTTTTGGGCAACGGCGAACCCCAGAGCCAGCCGGAGTGTATGGCTTCCACTAAGGTAAGTTGTGGCATAAACCGTGAATCGATATGCGTCCATACGGCTACTGAAGTTGGAGCTATAACCACTCGTTCTTTAGCTTGCACCCCTTTTCGTCCACGAGCATCTAGCACTATTTTACTATAAAAAGGAATTGATTGATTATTATAAATAATTTCTGAAATCCAATTGTTTTCGTCCGTATATTTCGATAGTTTTAAAGCGGCGGGTTGCAATAAATAAAGTCCTTTACTAAGGGCTAATTGTAGCATTTTTTGGTCTAAACAAGCTCTATCAACTACTAAACCACCCGTGTTTTTTTCGGGATGGCGAAAAACTGTTTCTCGACTTTCCCAAATAATATTTGCAGGTAAATTATGAATGTAAGAAGGGTCGTCTAAAAGAGAATCGGCATTTAAATACGAGAAAATATTACGAATTCCACCAGATAGCGACTCGCCAATTTGCGGACGCGGAAACGTTTCTTTTTCTATTAAGGCAACCGTATGCCCCAGCTCTAATAAACGCAGTGCGGCGCAAAGCCCTGCGGGACCTGCGCCAAGTATTAATACATCTGCTTTTTCGGGAAAACCTCCCATTAGTTAAAAGAATTTGGTTTGAATCGCGATAACCGTTCATGTGCCTGAATCGTGTAGAAAAGCCAAGAGCGAATATAATCGCAAGCAGGTCGCCCTTTTTCAATAACTTCGTGGTGACACCCGCCCCCACATAAATAACGCGCCCAGCACTGCGAGCAAGGTTCTTGTGTATGAACGTGCCGCGAAGCCAACCAGTTGTTTTGTAAATCAGCATTGACCCCGTTAGTCAAATCGCCCATTAAACCTACGTCTTCATTTACAAACCGATGACAGGCAAAAAGTTCTTCGTCGGCAGAAACTCCCATATAGCCAGCTCCTGCACCACAAGGATAGGGGCGATGAGTACCTTTTGATATTTCTTTTAATGCGTTTACCATATTTAAAAAAGGGTAACGAATACCTGCCAACACATTTTTTTCAAAATTCAGCCCGCAGGCAATCATATTTTCTAACATGAGCAACAAGCTGTCTTCAGTCATTTCATTTTGCCCATTGCTCGACCGCAATAAAGGCGAGAATCCTACGCTGTGAAAACCCATTTTTACAAACTCATCTAAGGTTGTGGCGAGGTTCGTGTTTTCGGGAGTGACCGTTACACGTGCGGCTACTTGCATCTTTTTTTGAATAGCCAACAAGGGCTTGATATTTTTCATAATGGTATCAAAACTGCCTTTTCCTCCTTTCATAGGGCGATTGAGGTCGTGTTCTGCGCCTAATCCATCTAAGCTTATGGTTACAGCAAACCCATAAGTTTCGAAAAAATCGGCATCATACTCCGTTAATAATGTGCCATTGGTGGTAATGGAGTACATAATGCGAATGTTTTTTTGCAGGGCTTTCGTTTCTGCATACAAAACCGCCTCTTTGATAGCTTTACGATTGACTAAGGGCTCGCCACCTAAAAAAGTAAGTTGTGCTTTGCCACCTTCTGGGCAATCTTTCAGTAGCAGGTCGATGGATTTAAAAGCGGTTTCTAACGACATATTTTTACTTGGCCCTCCAAAGTCGCCTTGGCTTGCATAACAATAGGTGCAACCCATATTGCATTTTTGCGCAATAGCGAGCGACAGGGCATATAGACGTGGGCTTTCTAAAGGCGTATTGTCGATATAGGTTGGCGCGTCTAAGCCAATTTTGACTAACTCTTTCTGTAAACCTACTTCGTCGTGCTGGTTCATGAGTACATTTACGCGATGCGCTATTTCGTCAGAAATGGTGTAAAGTTGGCTTCCGTTAGGCAAAAACAGTTGTGTTGTTGCGCCGCCGCGTATCAAATGCGCGGTTGGCGAAAGCGGTCTCGATTGGTTCACAATGATGTGTGCTAATTGAGTAGCAATAGGCAACTTTTTAGGGTCGCCTATTGCTTTATCATTGCCTATTCCTTTATTTCCAGATACTATCATTTCTTTTTTGGATTTTTGGGTTTCAATTCTTTACTTTCTATGGCATCTTTGCCCTCAATAATGAAATTTAGTTCACCTTGCCAGTTTTCAAAAAGGTCGTCGTAGGAAAGCAAACGTGAATCGGTACGGTCGTCTGGAATATATTTTCCAGTGCGTTTTTTAGCCATCCAAATATCGCCCGTACTCAAGCCGTTGCCATCAGGCACTACATTAATATAATCGGGTCGGCTCGCAGCCCAATAGTAGCAGGCACACTCTCGATAGTCGTTTTGCCAAGGTGCGCAAAGCCCCTGTGTTAGCTCGCCAGGTTTTAGTATTTCTTCGGAAAATGCTGCACTATTGCCATCAAAAATATGGTTCACTTCGAATGTTGCCGCTATATATTTGTCTTTATTATTTAAATCCGTTAAATCAACTACAACTTCTTCCGCAGAGCAATCGGCGGTAAAATGGCAAACAACGGTTTGACCTTGCTTTTGTAAGACCTCTACCATTGAGTTTGACCACTCCATGAATGACACGCCATTTGGATTATCTGCCGTTTGTAATGGGGTATTATCTCCATTAGGGAAAACGGGTCCATACGTTTTTACCATTGTTGCTTTTCCATCAATCGCCACTAAGCGATGATGAATTAAGTGTTGAAACTCATCAGTAGCATCGATGACGTAATTATTATTTTCAATTAAAACGATGCCTTTAAAGGTGCGTCGCCAAAGGTTTCTAAAATCAAATTCTAAGCCAGGAAAGCAGTTAGAGATAGCCGTGCGCGGCAAAATGGCAATCGGGTTGCCTTCGCCTCGATAGTGCAATTGTGCGGTGCGGTTAGCTGCTTTTAGGGGCGAGCCATAGCCGAGTTCGGGTATAATAGCCGTTTCTGTATTTTTAAATAACGCGGTTGCCGCTGCTTTTATAATGGTGTTTATTTGGCGACGGGTTAGGGTTAAAGAACGACCGTCTGCACCACGCATAAGTGCAGGCATTTTGCGTAAAGCTTTACTCGATAAATCGCCTATTTCGTCGGGTTTTCGGAGCGCGTCGCCCAACCAAGGGGTCGCCCCCGAACTTAATCCGTTAAAAATCCGCTCGTGCAGTACCTGTAAAGCCAAGTTGTCAACTAAGGACGAAGCCATAATTGGCTCGTATAAACGCCCAAAATCGTTGGTATTTTGGCGCACCATAGTACTTGCTTGATTCGGTTTGCCATCATAATTATTGCCATTCATAATGGCGGTATTCATTAGGCGAATGGTTTCGAAAGACCGGCGCACGATTTCTTCGGCTTCGTCGATGCTTACTTCGCCATCAATATCAGTACCGAGCAAAATTTGTTCTAATTCGTCCGATACTACTCGAATGGGCAATGTGTCGGGGGCAAAAGCAGGTGGACCTGCGCTAATATGTGCTTTTGCGGCAAGTATTTCCGTTTCAGAAATACGGAGTTTAACCGTTACAAATCCATCGCACTCGTCATCTAAATAGCCCCAACTCACTTGATTGCTATTAGCATCGGAATAACCTGCAAAAATTTGAGCAGGGTTTGTGTATAATGGGTTAGGCGCTGCACCTTCAGCATAACCGTGCCATCTTCCTTTTTGGGTATCGTAAATAATAGGGTCATCGGTACGCCCTTCAAAAACAGGGTCGATTTCTAATTTAGTACCATTAAAACGTTCCCAGCTTGAACCATAAACTTTACCGCCTGCGGGGGTGAAACGTAAGCGCAATTCAGGAAAATCGGGCGTTGGTTTTATAAATTGAATAGTGCCTAATGGCAATGTTTTCCCGTCTATAAAGTTGGCACAATTCGCCAATAACGGCTTTAATTCGTGTGTTTGAATATTTGTTAATACAGCCGACATTTTGTCATTCATATCAGTTGTTCGGCGAAAAATTTTTATATTACCTACATTTACGTCCCAACTAATATCCGCTAAACGAAGCCCTGCTTGGTTTAAGAGAGTTTCCGTAAGTGGCACTAAGTCATCGGGGTTTTCGTCTGTAAGCGCAAAAACCTCAAGAAAAGGGGCGGCGGGGTGTATTTTTCCATGACGATTAGCCAAAGAGTGTGTGTCTTTAAACTTGATGGTTTTCGGGGTGTGAACGGTAATTTCACCCGTTTGTTCATCTACTGTAAAGGTTTTTTGCGGAACTATTCTTCTGAAATCCAATGGTTTTTCCAGCGAAAGTTCGAGGTTGTAGGCAGCCATCGGCGTTTCCGATTCGCCTAATCGACCAATCGCAATAGGCGGGAGTATGCGCAATTCTATTATTTTCATGCTATAAATAAATGTAAAATGATGTTAAAAACAAGGCCTTATTTTAAGCAAGGTCACTCGTTAATGTTGAAATAGTTTG